>JAZSJB010000069.1:0-12186 GCA_045534105.1 Lawsonibacter sp.
GTGTGGTGGTATAGGTAGAAACCGTCATACCGACGGGCAGTGACCACATACGCTCTCCCTCAGACAAGGCATACCGAACCGCGCCGGGCAGGGAATCTCCGTAGATCGGGTTCAGATCGACGATCAGATTTTTGGATGGAGGGGTTCAGACAGGTCCTCGTCCAGGCTGTCCGGGGTGTGGGGGGTGGGCGGAAGGGCGCCCGCAGTGAGAATGGCCTGCACGTCTCCCGCTGCGGCCCGTAGTGCAGGTGACTGAGCCAGCGCCAGCCGCTGCCAGCCGTCCAGCCCATCCCGGTCGGAAGTGGCGGGGAGCTGGGAGGAGAGCAGGGAAATGGCAAAGGCGGTATTCTGGGACAGGGCTTGCAGGGCCTGTCCCGGGTCGGGCAGGTCAGCCGTGCGCAACGTTACCCACAGGGCTGACACCGCCAGGGCCAGGGCCGTGCTGCGCCGCAGTACCCGCATGACTTGTCCCGCAGTTTCTCTCATCCGTAAACACCGCCTTTTATTCAGGTGGTACAGTCTATGAGAGAGGCGGGATGTTTATGAGGGATGCGGCGGCATAAAAATTTACAAATTGCTCCTTTCTTTTTCAAGGAAAGGGCATATAATGGTAGACAGAATAGAACGCGGCACAGAGGAGGGCGATGAAATGTATCGTAAACAGCTCAGCTGGCCTGAGCGGGGGCAGCTTTGGCTGCGCCTGGGCATCCGGTTGGTGGGCACGGTTCTGACAGTGCTGCTTTTGTGGATGGTGGGACGGCCGCTTTTGTCCCTGTTTATGCCTTTTGTTCTGGCCTTTGCTGCTGCGGTGCTGCTCAATCCGATAGTGCGGCGCCTGCAGAAGCGGCTGGGCTGGTCCAGAGGGGTGTTGTCCCTGCTGACCCTGCTGGTCATCTTTGGCGCGGCGGGCGCGGCACTGACCCTGTTGGTGCGCAGCGCGGTCCGGGAGCTGATATCTCTGGCGGAGAACTGGCAGGCCATCCTGGCCACAGCGGAGCAGAGCGTGGCGCGGTTGGACAGCTTCCTGCAGGGCCTGGCGGCTAAGCTGCCCTTTGCGGTCACGCCGCCGGACCAGACGATTTTGGAACGGCTGGTGAGCTGGCTGCAGCAGTGGGTGCAGACGGCGGCCCCCGACCTGGGCAACCTGACGGAATTTGCTGCGGCCAGAGCCAAGGATGTGACGTCCTTTGGGCTGGCTCTTCTGTTCTTTTTAATGGCCTCGTATTTCCTGTGTGCCGACTATCCCTATTTGCGCACCCGCGTTATCCAGCATATGGATGACGGGATGATGGGCCTGCTGGGGCAGGTGAAAACAGCGGCCCTGGCCGCCTTTGGCGGATACCTGAGGGCCCAGCTGTTGCTGACCGTGGGCGTGTTTTTTATCCTGCTGGGCGGCTTTCTGCTGACCGGGCAGAGCTATGCTCTGCTGCTGGCCCTTGGGCTTGCGGTTCTGGATTTTATCCCCATTGTGGGGTCGGGAACGGTCATGGTGCCCTGGGCGGTCATTGACCTGTGTGTAGGACAGTATGAACGGGCCGCCGCAGTGATGGTTATTTGGGGTGTGGTGGTCCTGTTCCGTCGGGTGGGAGAGCCGAAATTTGTGGGCAACCAGACGGGGCTGTCCTCCATCGCATCCCTGATCAGCATCTATGTGGGCATGAAGGTGGCCGGTGTTGCCGGTATGGTTTTAGGCCCCATTGTGACGCTGGTGGTGCTGAATCTGCTGGGACTGGGGCTGCTGGACGGGACGAAGGCCGATTTGCGCCTTGCCCTGGAGGATGCGGCGGCCATTCTGCGCGGGAGCGGCGAGAAAAAATAAAATCGCAGATTTATGTGCAATTCAAAAAATTGTTGCACCTTCTTCATGCTTTAGACACAAATTGGCTGTATGCTTGCCTTGTAAATTGAGCATGACTGCTTTCAAGGAGTGAATATCATGTACGATCCTTATAACAATTTTAACCGCCGGGAGGAAACGGACGAGCCCATTTACACCTCCTACCGCACGGTGGATGGGGTGGAAAAGCCTGTAAAGAAAAAAGGTGCCGGACTGAAAATTGTGGCTCTGTGCCTGTGCTGTGCCCTGCTGGGCGGCGTGGCCGGTGTAGGCGGCAGCGCCCTTCTGGACCGGTTTGGCCCGGCCGGACAGACTACGATCTATCACGGGGAGCATACCCCTGTGGCGGTGACGGTGGCCAATGTGCCCTCTGCCACTCAGCTGACCCCGGCGCAGGTGTATGCGGCCAATGTGGATGCCTGTGTGGGAATTACGGTCTCCACCACGACCAATGTGTTTGGGTACACCACCACGGCTGCGGCCACCGGATCTGGCTTTGTCATTACTGAGGATGGCTACATTGTGACCAACCATCATGTGATCGAGGAGGCCACCCGGGATAAGAGCGTGCCCATTACCGTTTCTTTCCAAAACGGTGAGAGTTATGAGGCCAAGCTGGTGGGCAGTGAGGCAGATAACGATGTGGCTGTGCTGAAGATCGAGGCTCAGGGACTTAAACCCGTGGTGCTGGGCGACTCTGACAAGCTGGTGGTGGGCGAGGCGGTCTATGCCATCGGAAACCCTCTGGGTGAGCTGACCTACTCCCTGACCGATGGGCTGGTATCCGCACTGGACCGGGTCATTACCACCGGAAGCAGCAACGACGCGGTGAGTCTGAACATGCTGCAGACCAACTGTGCCATTAACTCGGGCAACTCCGGCGGACCCCTGTTCAATGCCTATGGAGAGGTCATCGGCATTACCACCGCCAAGATGTCCGGTTCCAGTGCCGCCTCCGCGACTATTGAAGGCCTTGGCTTTGCCGTTCCCGTCAATGATGTGAAGGATATCATTAAGGACTTGATCGAAAACGGCTATGTGACCGGAAAACCCTATATGGGCGTGCAGATCTCCAGCGTGACTGAGGCGGAGGCCAAGCGCTACGGCCTGAAGGTAGGCGCCTATGTGGAAGTGGTGGAGGAAAACTCCAGCGCCGAAAAGGCCGGTCTGAAGGTGGGCGACATCATCATTGCCATTGACGAGACCGAGATCAATACCCACTCTGCCCTGGTGGCCACGGTAGCCACCTACCGGGCCGGAGATACGGTGACCCTGAAGATCATGCGTGACCACAAGGAAATGGAACTGAAGCTGACCTTGGCCGAGCGCCAGCCCACCGACCCTCAGGGGCCGCAAGAACTGGAGCGGTCGGAGTCCCAACAGCAGATACCTCAGCAGCAGGCCCCCAACAACGGACAGGGCGGCAGCTATTATTACCAGTGGCCCTTCGGAAGCTTCTTTAATTTCCCGTTCTGAGCACAAAAACACCCCACACCGACGGTGTGGGGTGTTTTGCTTAAGTTCAGGTTCCGGCGCACAGATGCTCGATGAGGATTTTGGTGCCGATGGCGATGAGGACCAGTCCGCCCACCAGCTCTGCCCGCTTCTGGAACAGGCAGCCCAGGTGCTTGCCCAGAATGCCGCCCGCGGCGGACAGGGCGAAGGCCACAAGGCCGATGACGGTGCAGGCCAGCATGATGTTCATGTCGGGCATGAAAGCCATGGACACGCCGGCGCCCATGGCATCGATGGAGGTGGCGATGGCCAGCAGGCACAGGCGTCGGGGGGACAGGTCGGCGGGGGCGGACTGCTCCTGGGAACATTCGGAGCAATCCTTTTCGAGAGAGCCCCATACCATCTTGCCGCCGATAAAGGCCAGCAGACCGAAGGCGATGAAGTGATCAAAGGCCACGATGTACTGGCTCAGGCTGGTGGCCAGCAGCCAGCCGGCAAGGGGCATGCCAAACTGGAACGCGCCGAACCACACGCCCATTTTTACTGCGTAGCGCTTGCGGAAGTTGGGGGTGGCGATGGCGGTGGAGGTGGCCACGGCAAAGGCGTCCAGAGCCAGGCTCACGGCGATGAGGAAGATGTACAGCAAAATGATCAGTCCTTTTCTTTTTTGGGTGTCGGCAAAAAACGGGTACCGCCCAAGCAGGCGGTACCCGGATAAAGGTATAATCCGATCCATGTACAGCCCCCGGTGGGTGATACATGGGTCTCGTCTTTTAAGGCAAGCCAGGCCGAAAGACCAGTATGTTGACTTGCCGCGCGCCGGATGGCGTGCTTCCTACTCCCCCATAGTGTGCGGTGACGCAGTAGGGAGATAGTACCACAGGGCGAGGGGCTTGTCAAGGGGAGGAAAATTGCTTTTTCAGGCCCTGACGGAAGGCCTCCAGTGTTTCGGGGGTCTCGTCCAGCCAGTAGGTGCGGGCGGGAGTGCCCCCGTTGGCGTCGTCAAAGTCGGCAAAGCTGAACCACACCGCCATGCGGATGTTGGGATAGTTCCCGATGTGGTCAAACATATTGTGGATCCAAGCTACCTTGTCCCCGCCGATGCCGCTGGAGGCAAACTCTGTGATGATCCAGGGGAACTTGCCAAAGCGGGGGGAATACTCGTCCCAAATCTGGTCATAGATGACATCGAATTCCCGCCATTCCTCTGCCCACTGGGTGTAGTAGGTTCCGTTGTTATAGCCCGTTACACCGATGAGATGGACATATTCGTTGCCGGGATAGTAGGCCAGCGAGTTGTTCCAGTCGGAAGGGGGGGCCTGCCGGTCGTGAGGGTTAAAGATCCACAGGCAGTTGTCCACGCCCTCCTCCTTGAAAATGCGGTAGATGCGCTGCCACACGGCGGTGAAAATGGCTGGGTCGGCCAGATTGACCACGCCGCCGTAGCTGGTCCAGTCGGAGTTCATCTCGTTGTTCAGTCGGAACAGGAAGGGATGGCCGAAGTCGGCGGCGGCCCTGGCCCATTGGCGCAGTTCCTGGTCCATGTTGCCCCGGTAGATCTCCAGCAGGGGGGATTTGGCGAACATATCTATGTTGTTGTTGTCGGTCAGCTGCAGAGTCAGCTCCACCAGACGGCCCGCCTCGTAGTTTTCCTGCATGATCTCCGTGGGGAATTCGTGGGTGGGGAAGTGGCGGTAGTAGAGGATCAGGGGGAAGGTGTAGCCCAGATTTTCCTCCAGCTCTGCCAGTTCGCCGTCAAAGCCGCTGACATAGAAGTCCTGCAGGAAGATGCCCCACTGCATGGGTGTGTTGAAGTCGTTGAGAGTGTTATAAAGGTTGCTGGTCTCCTGAGACCAGACCGCATTGCTGGATTCGGGAGCATAGTCGGTGCGGTAGAGTGCTGTGCCCACGGGGTCAAAGATGCGGGTCTTTTTGGCCAGCTCCAGCAGCTTGCCCCGGGTTTCGGTGTCCTCCTGCTGATAGCGGAACATGACGCGCAGATACTCCCGGCTGGGGGTGAAGTAGTTGACGTACAGATAGCCGTCAAACAAATCGTCGGACAGACCGTCCACCTGTGCTTCCACAAAGTAGATGCTGCCATCCGTCCAGGAGGAGGTGGTCACGCCGTTGTTGCGCTGCCAGCCCTCATCCAGCAGGAAGCGGTATTCGTAGTGATAGACGTAGTTCTCCACCGTGTTATCATCAAAAAACCAGGGCAGGAAGGTGGACAGCTCGAAAGTGATTACATCTTTCAGGCTCTGGTAGTCGGCCTTTTCCCGGGAAACGGTCACATCAAAGCCCGCGCCCTTTCCGGTGACAAACAAGGGGGACAGGTCAAAGTCAAACTCTGTGCCTGCAGGGGTGTCCAGCTGATAGCCGTGGGCATAGTTGATCAGACGGGTGGCGTTGGCATCGGAAAGGATCTTCTTGTTGTCGGCGGTGGGGTCAAACTCTTTTGTCAGCACCTCGCCATCAGAAAAAACGACAGAGGAAAAATCATCGGCCAGACCGGCCCGCTCCGCTTCCCGATCTACGGCGCTCATTCCGAACACGTTATACTTCAGAGCCCGCTTCACGGGCAGGATGTAGGGGTTTTGGGATGAAACAAACTCCCACACGCAGGCCAAAACGCCCAACAAGACGAGAGAAAGCAGGATTTTCAGCCAAAGGGGTTTTTTCTTCATGGTAAAACCTCCGTCAGTTTGTGATTGGCAGATCGGTGAAGAAGGCGGTGCCCGCCTCCACATTATACAGGGCGTAGCAGTTGAGGGTTTCGGGTGGGGTTTGCTCATATCGGCCCGGCCACCAGCTCAGCAATTCTTCATCCAGGCCGGATATAGGGGTGTCAGGGGTGTAGAGGACGAAAGAGCGAGACATCGTGCCGTCAATATTATCATTATAAAGACCGTAGGGGCCGGAGGAGACGTGGAGAATGCCGTTGTTGATCCAATCTTCACCGGCCGGACGGTTAGGGGTGACCTCCTCCAATGTCAGGGGGTAGGAGTGAATGTCCAGCTTTTCGGACAGGGAGAAGCGTCCGGTGAAGGAGCAGAGGTAGACCGTGCCGTTGGGGTAGTCTTTGCCCGTTTCGCCCATGTTGGAGTCGGAGAAAAAGCCGTCAAAGCTGCCGTCGGTATTCAGAGTCAATCTGGTCCCCCAGGCACCGGAACCGCTGGAAAATAAAAATTCCATGGGATATTCCGCCTGAGGCAGGGAGGGGGCGGGATTCTGTGTGCAGGCGGCCAGCAGACACAGCGCTGCGGCCAGCAGCAGAACGACAAATCTCTTTTTCACGCAGACCACTCCTTGTTTAAATCGTGAAACCATTATACACGCCGGGGGTGTTGTTTGCAACGGAAAAAGCACTTGAACGGCGGCTTGGAATGAGGTAAACTGAGGGAAAGAAACGAGGTGGGATCATGAACCACGAGGAATATATGCGAAGAGCCATGGAACTGGCGGCGCAAGCGGCAAAAGAGGGCGACGTGCCTGTGGGCTGCGTGATCGTGAAAGACGGCCGGATTGTAGGCGAGGGCCGCAACCGCAGAGAGGAGAACGGCGACGCCACCGCCCACGCGGAGCTGGAGGCCATCCGGGATGCCTGCGGGCGGCTGGGGTCGTGGCGACTGCACGACTGCACCATGTATGTGACCCTGGAGCCGTGCCCCATGTGCGCCGGGGGTATCATCAACTCCCGCATCCACACGGTGCGCTATGGCGCAAAGGACGACAAGGCGGGGGCCTGCGGCTCGGTGCTGAATTTGTTTGAGGAGCGGTTCAACCACAAGCCCCGGCTGTACGGTCGCCTGCTGGAAGAGGAGTGCGGGGCGCAGCTGCAGGAGTTTTTTGAGAAACTGAGAGAAAACTGATTTTATAATGTATATACCGGAGCGTTTGCTCCGGTATATTTTTTCTCCCCGCAGGAAAAATAAGGGGGAGAGAGGTGGCGCACATGGAGCTGTTCGGCGCAAAAAAGTATGTTGATGGTCCCCATCCCCGGAAAGAACCCCGGCTGACCCAGCCGCTGACGGTGGAGGGGGTGTCCGAGGTGTTCCGGGACTGCGTGGACTTTAAAAAGCGGGACATCTGCGTGGGAGACGACCCGGCCCGGCGGCTGACCCTCTGCTATCTGGAGGGTGTGGTGCGTAATGAACGGGTGAGTGACTACATTCTGCGGCCCATTGCTCAGAATGAGATGCTGGCACGGGTGGGGGAGGAGAAAATGTTTGCCCTGATGCGGGACGGCGCGCTTTACAATCTGACGGCGGCGGAACGCACTACGACCGACCAGGCGGCGGCGGACCTGATCGGCGGTTTCTGCTTGATCTTCTTCTCCGGGCGACGTGAGGTGCTGTCCTTCTTTGTGGGCACGGAAGAGAAACGCTCTGTGGGCGAACCGGAAAACGAGCCGTCGGTCAAGGGGGCGCGGGACTCCTTCGTGGAGACGGTGCGGACCAACACGGCCATGGTGCGCCGCCGCCTGCGAGCCCCGGAGCTGCGTATTGCCGAGCATGTTGTAGGGCGGCAGACTCTGACGCCGGTGGATGTGCTGTGGATGGACGGGATTGCTGCCCCCCAAGTGGTGGAACAGGTGCAGGAACGCATCGCAAACATGGACATTGACGGCATCCAGACCACGGGCAATCTGGAGGAATATATGATCGACCGGTTGGATACGCCGTTCCCACTTGTGGCATCCACCCAGCGCCCGGACTGGTTCTGCGGCGGTCTGCTGGAGGGGCGCGTGGGGGTGCTGTGCGAAGGTCAGCCTATGGGCTGGCTGCTGCCGGGCACCTTCGGTCAGTTCTTTCAGACCAATCAGGACAAGACATCCAACTGGATGATGGCCACCGCGCTGCGCGGTTTGCGGTGGATTTGTATGTTCATTACCCTGCTGCTGCCTGCTCTGTATGTGGCGGTGGTCACCTTTCAGCCGGAGATGATTCCCGTGAAGCTGGCGCTGTCCATTGCGGAGGCCAAGCGGGAGGTGCCTTTTTCCACGGTGTTTGAGGTGCTCATTATGCTCATCTCCTTTGAAGTGCTGCAGGAGGCGGGGCTGCGCCTGCCGGGGCCAATCGGACAGACAGTGTCCATTCTGGGTGGATTGGTGGTGGGCAGCGCGGCGGTGGAGGCCCGCATCGTGTCCCCGGCGGTGCTCATTGCGGTGGCTATGGCAGGCATCGCGGGCTACACCATGCCAAATCAGGATTTCGGAGGTGCTTTGCGCCTGTGGCGGTTCGGGCTGACCATTCTGGCCAGCGTAGCGGGGCTGTTCGGCCTTGTGATGGGGTGCGCGGCCCTGATCTGCCATCTGGCGGGGCTGGAGTCCTTTGGACAGCCTTATCTGGCACATTCAGACCGGGTGGTGCGAGGGCCTCTGCCCCTGGAAAAGTGGCGGGAGAGGGTAAGGCTGCCGCTGAATCGGAGGAATCAGCGATGAGGCGTGTTTGGGCCTGTTTATTGTGTGTAGTGATGTTGTCCGGCTGTGGGAGAGGGGCGCTTCTGCCCTATGCCCGGGAGATGGGGGACACTGCGCTGGTGCGTGCGGTGGGCGTGGACGCCCGGGAGGACGGGGTGGAGTTGACGGTTTTTACCGGGAGCCGGGCCGGAGGGGGTGAAGCCCTTGTCCTGTCGGCTCAGGGAGGGACTCTGCCTGCGGCTGCTCAGGCGGTGCAGAGTCTGGGAGACAGCTATGTCTATTATGGGCACGCCGACCAGATGGTGATCGGTGAGGAGCAGGCGGTGAGAGGCTTGGGTGAGCTGATGGACTATCTGGCCCGGGAATCCGAGTTGGGCCTTGGGATGCAGATGTGGGCTGTCCGGGGAGGGACGGCACTGCAGGTCATCCAGGCGGGCGGGAACCGGGGAATGGCGGAGCGGTTGGCGCAGTTGCACACAGACAGTGAGATTGGCGCGGCCAATATCGGCCGCACGGCGGCACAGCTGATGAGTGTACTGGCCCGGGAGGGCAGCACCTATCTGCCTGCCATCGCTCTGGCGGAAAAACGGGAGGAGGATGGCGGCGAAGGGGGAGGAGTGACGCCGGTCCCTGCCGGGTACGGAATTATCCGGCAGGGCAAGCTGGTCTGCTGGGTGGACGATGACGCTGCCCGGGGCATCGAACTGATGGAGGGACAGGTGTTCGGGCATGTGGCGGAGCTGACGCTGGAAGATGGCGCGGTGGTGAGTGTGCTGCTGGAGCACGCGCGGGTGCGGTGCGCCCCGGTGTTTCAAGGTGGAGCGCTGAGCGGCCTGGATGTGCGCTGCGACTTGAGGGCGCGGGTGGCACAGACGCAGAGAAAAATCACGGACGAGGAATTGGCGCGGCTGCAGGAAAACCTGGAGCGGATGGAGGGGGAACGGATGGTGCGGGCGGTGGAGCTGGGCCAGTATTGGGATGCGGACTATCTGGGACTGGAACAGCGCGTACAGATGGCGCGTCCGAACAAAAAGGCGGCAATCGCGGAACAGTGGGAAACCGCCTTTCGTTCTCTGGATGTTCGGGTGGATGTCCGTGGGACGATAGCGGGCGCCTTTGGGATGTGAGACGGATCGAGGTGAACGATGGAAAACGAACAGATATCTGCCCGTCGGCTGCGTGGAGCGGCGTGGGCGGCGATACTGGCTCCTGGGGTGAGCGTGCTGCCCGGCTTGTGTGCCTGGCAGGCGGGGGTGGGCGGCTGGCTGTCGCTCATCGTGGCCCTGCCTGCGGTTCTTTTGCTGGGGCGTGTTCTGGCCCGGATTAGCCGGGGTGGGCTTGCGCGGACGTTTTTCAGCTTGTTGGGGCCGGCGTGGGGGCGGCTGCTTACCATTATATATATAGTGTGGGCGCTGGTTCTTGGTGCGGCCCGGCTGAGGCTGAGTGGACAGCGTATGATGTTCACGGCGCGGCAGGAGACGGGCGTGTGGTTCTTTCTTGTCGTGCTGGTAACGGCCTGTGTCTGGCTGGTTTGGAGAGGGGCGGTGGTCTTTGTCCGTGCGGCGGCCGTGTTTTCTCGAATACTGATATTGGCCCTGGTGGCAGTGCTGGTGTTGACCGTGTCACAGATCCGGATGGAACATCTGTGGCCCCTGTGGAAAGAAGATGTTTTGCCTGTGTTCCGGGGCGCGGTGTCTGCTCTGGGCGTGCTGTGTTATGGGGTGTACGCGGCCTTTCTGTGCGATGGCGCAGAAGAAAACGAGGTGTGGGCAGGCGGCGCCGTGTGGGTGTGTGGGCTTCTGGCGTTGCTCCAAGCGGCTGTTCTGGGCAATCTGGGGTCTGAACTGATAGGAGGGTTGGCAGATCCGTTTCTTACCCTGAGCAAGCACGTGGGAGTGGAGGGTGCATTTCAACGAGTGGAGAGCCTGGTGGGCGCCCTATGGCTGTTTGCGGACCTGGCGCTGATCGGGCTTCTGCTGACGGCCAGCCGCCGTATGGTGGAGTGTGCCATGCCCCGGTGGAACGGGACGTGGGTGCTTTCTGTGTGCGCTGCTGTCGTGCTGTTGGGGAGCGGACTGGTATTTCAGGACGCAGTGTTGGCGCAGCGGTTTGAATACGAAGTGGCACCTTTGGGAAACCTTGTCCTTGGAGCGGTCTTTCCCGGGATGTTGTTCCTGCTGGACAGAAAAAACGGAGGGGGCACATCTTGTGCTTGCGGTGAGGGGAAAAGGCAGATGTAGCGCCTGGAAAAACAACCAGAAAAAACTTTTAAAAAAAGCGAAAAAAGGTGTTGACAAAGGGCGTGGCGGGTGGTAAGATAGCCAAGCGCTTGAGCGAGCGGCCTGAAGGAGGTAGGGGCAAGAGTTCCTGCAAGACTTAGGGCGGCAAGGGAAAGCGGAGGTACCGCGCAGGAGTCCGGCACAAGAAATCAAAGAAATTTGAAAAAAGGTGTTGACAAGGGGTTCCGGGTGTGGTACTATGAAACTCCCGCCGCGAGCGGCGGTGTGCACCTTGTAAATTAAACAACGTAAAGAAACACGAAGCACCAGAAAAGGACAAGAAGTCCTTTCAAGACAAGCAATTGTTTGGAAAGGCTCTTAAGACAATTCTTTGAAGCATATGGATAGCTTCAATAATTTGATTTGAGCGACCGAAAGGTTGTTTAAATACCATTTTATTGAGAGTTTGATCCTGGCTCAGGATGAACGCTGGCGGCGTGCTTAACACATGCAAGTCGAACGAGAATCTACGGATAGAGGATTCGTCCAATTGAAGTAGAGGAAAGTGGCGGACGGGTGAGTAACGCGTGAGGAACCTGCCTAGGAGTGGGGAATAACAGTCCGAAAGGACTGCTAATACCGCATAATGCAGTTGGGTCGCATGGCTCTGACTGCCAAAGATTTATCGCTCTTAGATGGCCTCGCGTCTGATTAGCTAGTTGGTAGGGTAACGGCCTACCAAGGCGACGATCAGTAGCCGGACTGAGAGGTTGGCCGGCCACATTGGGACTGAGACACGGCCCAGACTCCTACGGGAGGCAGCAGTGGGGAATATTGGGCAATGGGCGCAAGCCTGACCCAGCAACGCCGCGTGAAGGAAGAAGGCTTTCGGGTTGTAAACTTCTTTTAACAGGGACGAAGAAAGTGACGGTACCTGTTGAATAAGCCACGGCTAACTACGTGCCAGCAGCCGCGGTAATACGTAGGTGGCAAGCGTTATCCGGATTTACTGGGTGTAAAGGGCGTGTAGGCGGGATTGCAAGTCAGATGTGAAAACCACGGGCTCAACCTGTGGCCTGCATTTGAAACTGTAGTTCTTGAGTGCTGGAGAGGCAATCGGAATTCCGTGTGTAGCGGTGAAATGCGTAGATATACGGAGGAACACCAGTGGCGAAGGCGGATTGCTGGACAGTAACTGACGCTGAGGCGCGAAAGCGTGGGGAGCAAACAGGATTAGATACCCTGGTAGTCCACGC
>JAZSJB010000064.1:0-3561 GCA_045534105.1 Lawsonibacter sp.
TGACGCGTGCTCAGGTCGTGCAGGTGCTTTACAACAAAGAAGGGAAGCCGGCACTTAACGGTAAGAACCATGCGTTCTCTGACGTGCCCGCAGGTCAATGGTACAACAATGCCGTTACCTGGGCCAGTTCCCGGGGTATCGCCAGCGGCTACGGCGGCGGAGTGTTCAAACCCGATGACCCGGTGACGTTGGAGCAAGTTTTTGTTATCCTGTGGAACTATGAGGGAAATCCTCCTCTCACCGGCGATGCCGACGCTGTGGGTCCCCACTCGGAATGGGCGGGCAACGCCATCGGCTGGGCGCAGGCCGTGGGTCTGCTGGACAACCTGCCTTTTGAGCGGGTCACTGTGCCTGCCACCCGTGCTCAGACGGCCCAGATGCTTATGAATCTGCTCAAATAAATCTACGATGAACGATCCCTCCGCGCAGCGGAGGGATCGTTTGTGCATAGCAAAAAGGCGGTGGAAATGCGCATCCCTGTTTTTTGCTCAGTTTGCTTGTCATTCCGGATGTCCCGTGGTACAATGCAGGTACAAAATGGTTCGGTCAACGGGCCAAGGAACGGAGAGAATGCCGATGAAGAAACTGTTGTCCGGCCTGCTGGCCGCCGTTGTGGTGCTGGGTGTGGTCTGCATGCCCGCGAGCGCGAAGCAGACCTATGAGATCAAGGATACCTATCACGCATACTACGGCCATAAGGAATTGAAAGACTTTGTGAAGATCACCGCCGACAGCGTGACCAAGACGGAGAAGGTGGACGTGGGCAGCCTGATCATCTCTCACAACTTCACCGCCCCCGTGGATGCTTACAGTGCGGCGGGCCCCACCACACTCTACTTCGGCGAAGCGCTCAACCTCGCCCCCATGGTGTTCTACTCCCCCACCTGGAAGGATCTGCGCGCCAGTCGTTATACCCGGGTGGATGGCGAGGCGGTGTCCTCTCGGGCGCTGAGCTTCCAGTTGAACAAAGCGGGCGTATATGCGGTTGAAATTGCCTTCTATTCCGCGCCCGTGAAGGTGAACTTTATCCTCGAAGTGGTGGACAAAGCGTCCGACTCCGTCCTGACCCCCGTGGTGGAGGTGGAGGCGCCCAAGGTCAAGTCCTTCTCCGACGTGCCCGAAGGGCGCTGGTCCCACAATGCGGTCATGAAGATGGCCGAGGCCGGCATCTTCTCCGGTACCACTGCCCTGGACGCCAACGGCGTTGCCAAGTTCGACCCCGAGGCGCCCATGACCCACGCTCAGTTTGTCACCGCCCTGGTCAAATGGCTGTACGGCGACACCGTCGCCAGTATGAAGCCGGGCACCTATTGGTACAGCAACTATTATTCGATTGCCAGAATCAACAACCTGCTGCTGGATTGGTATTTCCCCATTGACAAGGCAAACGAGCCCATCACCCGCGAGCTGATGGCGCTGGCAGCTGTCCGCGCGGCCGCCAAACAGGAGGAGTTGTCCAGAGATTTGGTGGACGAAAGCCGCATCGCCGATCTGGACAAGGTAAGTCCCCAGCTTCGCAATCCCGTGCGCCAGGCCTTTACCATGGGACTGATCGCCGGCTACGATGACAAGGGCACCTTCGGTCCCCAGGACACCCTGACCCGAGAGCAGGCGGCCATGATCATCTATAAGCTGATGTACCCGGAAGAGCGGCAGCCCATCAAGCCTTAAAACTCATCCCGTGCGCGAAACGCGGGAATCTGTCAGAGCGTTTGGTTTTTGCCGGAGGTAATTCATAGAAACATTTTTCCTAATGTGTACCGAAACGGACATATTTCCCCCTCTGTTCCCCTTATAAAAGGGGGGGGATCACATGGAGATGACCGCGGCAAATCTGCTGTCCCTTGCGGGGGCTGCAGCAGCCATCGTATTTGGCTGGCGGCATGGCTGATGTATAAGATGTAATAAAAACGGAGCTTTCAAAGGAAAGCTCCGTTTTTGTTCTGTACCGAACGGGGAAGGCGTGGTAAAATGGAAAAAGAGGTGATCGTATGCTGCACATCTATTACGGCAACGGAAAAGGAAAAACGACTGCGGCCATGGGCCTGGCCCTGCGCATGGCGGGACGGGGGAAACGGGTGGTGGTTGCCCAGTTTTTAAAATGCGAGGATAGCGGAGAACGCCTTGCTCTGGCGCGGCTGCCGGGGGTGGAGCTGCTGTCCTTGCCAGACTGCCTGCCCTTTACCTTTCAGCTCACCGAGCAGCAGAGGGAGAATGAACGGGAGCGATATGCGAGCATGCTGGCCCAACTGAGTGAACTTGCCCCACGGGCAGACCTGTTGGTGTTGGATGAGGTGTGCGATGCCATTGACTGCGGCCTTGTGGAACTTGAAAATGTGCTGTTGCTGCTGGACGGCTATTCGGGAGAGGTGGTGCTCACTGGCAGACAGGGACAGGCGCAGCTGCTCACACGGGCGGACTATGTGACCCGAATGGAGAAGGTGAAGCACCCATTTGACCGGGGGGTTGATGCCCGTGAGGGAGTGGAATGGTAATTTTGACGGCGAAACAAGAAAAAAATAATGCAAAATCGGCTCAATAGCGGTTGCAATATTTCCTGCAAACGGATATAATGTTTGCGTAACTTTTAATATCGGAGGGCCACGCCCTGCGATAAAGAGGCAAAACAACGGCGGACAAGCCGCTGGAAATACGCATCTGAAAAGAGCCGCCGCATAGGCGGTGGGTTTTTCAGATGCGTATTCAAAGAATAAGAAAGGAATGATTCGTACAATGGCACACAAGTATCTGTACCTCTTCTCCGAGGGCAATGGTTCCATGCGCGAGCTGCTGGGCGGCAAGGGCGCCAACCTGGCCGAGATGACCGGTCTGGGCATGCCCGTTCCCCAGGGCTTCACCATCTCCACCGAGGCCTGCACCCAGTATTATGAGGACGGCGAGAAGATCAACGATGAGATCCAGGCTCAGATCATGGAGTACATCGTCAAGCTGGAGGAGATCACCGGCAAGAAGTTCGGCGACATGGAGAACCCCCTGCTGGTTTCCGTGCGTTCCGGCGCCCGCGCCTCCATGCCCGGCATGATGGATACCATCCTGAACCTGGGTCTGAACGAGCAGGTCGTGGAAGTTATCGCCAAGAAGTCCGGCAATCCCCGCTGGGCTTATGACTGCTATCGCCGTTTCATCCAGATGTACTCCGACGTGGTTATGGAAGTCGGTAAGAAGTACTTCGAGGAACTGATCGACAAGATGAAGGAAGAGCGCGGCGTCACCCAGGACGTGGAGCTGACCGCCGACGATCTGAAGGAGCTGGCTGAACAGTTCAAGGCCGAGTACAAGGCCAAGATCGGTACTGACTTCCCCTCCGATCCCAAGGAGCAGCTGATGGGCGCCGTCAAGGCCGTCTTCCGCTCCTGGAACAACCCCCGCGCCATCTACTACCGTCGTATGAACGACAGCCCCGGTTCCTGGGGCACTGCCGTCAACGTCCAGTCCATGGCCTTCGGCAATATGGGTGACAACTGCGGTACCGGCGTTGCCTTTACCCGTAACCCCTCCACCGGCGAAAAGAAGCTGATGGGCGAGTTCCTGACCAACGCC
>JAZSJB010000060.1:0-10295 GCA_045534105.1 Lawsonibacter sp.
CGTTGGGGCCGATCAGACCCACCAGAGAGCCCTTCTCGATCTTCATATTCACTTCATCCACGGCCCGCAGACCGCCGAAGGAGATGCCCAGATCTCTTACTTCCAACAGTGCCATTTACGCCACCTCGCCTTCCGTTTTCGCTGTTTTCTTCACGCCCCGGCGCTCCAGCAGCATCTGCTTGAGCTTGGAGTTATTGAAGAGCATCAGCGCAATGAGCAAAATCGCGTAGATGAGCATGCGGTAATCGCTGAAGTTCAGCGCACGCAGCAGCTCGGGCAGTACGGTGAGCAGGGTGGCGGCGATCACGCTGCCCCAGATGTTGCCCAGACCGCCCAGCACCACAAACACCAGCACCAGAATGGACAGGTTGAAGTCGAACTTGGCGGCAGTGACAGTGGAGTAGTTCATGGCGTACAGGGTGCCAGCCATACCCGCGAAGGCGGCGGAGATGACAAAGGCCAGCAGTTTATAGCGGGTGGTGGAGATGCCGATGGAGTCAGCGGCGATCTTGTTGTCACGCACGGCCATAATGGCACGGCCATGACGGCTGTTGATCAGGTTCAGGATCACAAACAGAGTGACCAGAACAAGTACAATACCGGCGTTAAAAGTGGAGATCTTGTTGATGCCGGACACGCCGATGGGGCCGTTGATGATCATCTGACCGCCCTCTTCCAGAGTGAAGGTCGGTTCGATAATAGACAGGTGCAGGCCTTTGCTGTCCATACCGACATAGAGCACGTTGATCAGGCTCTTGATGATCTCACAGGCGGCCAGGGTGACGATGGCCAGATAGTCACCGCTCAGGCGCAGGACCGGAACACCGACCACCGCACCCACAAGGGCGGCAGCGGCAGCAGCCACCACCATAGCGATGGCCAAACGCAGTCCGTCGGAGGGGACTGTGTTGGAAAGCAGGGCAGTCACAACGATGCCGGTAAAAGCACCCACGGACATGAAGCCTGCATGGCCCAGAGACAGCTCGCCCAGAATACCTACCGTCAGGTTCAGGGAGACAGCCATCACCACATAGGCGCAGATGGGCACGAGCATACCCTTGAGGGAGTAGGAGAGGTTGCCTGTGGCGGTCATGATTTGGATGATGATGTAGGCGAGGATGACGATGGAGAAAGCGATGACTGAGTCACGCCGGGTCTTCCACAGATTTTTGATCGGATTCATTTTCGCCACCTCACACTTTCTCGCGGGTCTGCTTGCCCAGAAGGCCCGCGGGCTTGACCAGCAGCACAAGGATCAGTACGCCGAACACGATGCCGTCAGACAGCTCCATAGAGATGTAGGCACGGCAGAAGGTCTCGATAATGCCAAGGAGAATGCCGCCCAGCATGGCACCGGGGATGGAGCCGATGCCACCGAACACGGCAGCGGTAAAGGCCTTGATACCGGGCATAGAGCCGGTAGTAGGAACCAGCATGGGGTAGGCCGAGCACAGCAGTACGCCCGCGATGGCGGCCAGCGCGGAGCCGATAGCAAAGGCCAGAGAGATGGTGGTGTTTACGTTAATGCCCATCAGCTGAGCCGCACCCTTGTCCTCAGATACCGCGCGCATGGCAGTGCCCATCTTGGTCTTGCTTGTAAACAGGGTCAGGGCCACCATGATGATCACACAGGTGATGATGGTCACCAGGGTTACATGGGTGATCTGCAGGTCACCAAGCTGTACGGAGCCGCGGCCCACGATGGGGGAGAAGCTCTTGGGGTTGGAGGTCCAGATCAGCAGCGCGGCATTCTGCAGAAAATAGGACACACCGATGGCGGTAATGAGCACCGCCAGGGAGGGGGCGCTGCGCAGGGGCTTATAAGCCAGTCGCTCGATCAGGATGCCCAGCAGGGTGCATACGGACATGGCCAGCAGAACGCCCAGCACGGGATTCCAGCCCATATAGGTGGTGGCACAAAAGCACATGTAGCCGCCCACCATGATCACGTCACCGTGAGCGAAGTTCAGCATCTTGGCGATGCCGTACACCATGGTGTAGCCCAGAGCAATGATCGCGTAGATACTGCCCAGACTGATACCGGTGATCAGATAATTAAGCATAGATCACACCTCGGATCTTCTGTTTTCTGTCTGTGTTAGTTGTGCGAAAAAACGAAGCGTGGGGAGGAACCGCCCAAAGGCGGCTGCCTCCCCGATACGCTTAAACGGTTAACTTGGTTAAACTTACATACCCACGTAAGCGCCGTTCTCGATGACCATGCCCTTGGGGCTCTTGGACACCAGACCGTTGGTCCAGGTCATACCCTCGCCGGTCAGGCCGTCGAAGCTCATGGTGGAGAACTGCTCAATCATCAGGCCGCACAGTTCCTCGGCAGACATGTCGGGGGTGGCCTTGGCGTTGGTCAGAGCCTGATAGTAGGCGTAGACGCAGTCATAGGCGTCGGCGGCGAACTGGTTGGGGATCTGGCCGAACTGCTCCTGATACTTCTTGACGAAGTTCTGAGTCTTCTCGTCCTCGGCGTCGGCGTTGAAGGGGGTCAGCAGCATCACGCCCTCAGCCAGAGAGGTGTCGAAGTTCTCCACGGTCAGGATGCCGTCCATGCCGTCCACGCCGAAGAACTTGGGAGCGTAGCCCATGGAGTCGGCCTGGCTCAGGATCAGGGAGGCGGGAGTGTAGTACATGGGCAGGAACAGCAGGTCAGCGCCGGCGTTCTTGGCCTCGGTCAGCTGCACGTTAAAGTCGTTTTCGGAAGCGGTGGTGAAGGTGGTGACGGACACCACCTTCAGGCCGCGGACCTCGGCCTGAGCCATAAAGGTCTCATAGATGCCGGTGGAGTACACGTCGTCGTTCTTGTAGATGACAGCGATCTTCTCGCCCAGAGTCTGGTCGGCGATGTAGTCAGCGGAAGCGGTGCCCTGGTTGGGGTCGCTGAAGCAAACCTGATACACGTTGTCCTTGCCTTCGACAACAGCGGAAGAGGAGCCGGAGGGGGTCAGACCGAACACGCGATCCTCAAAGTGGTTGACGGAAATGGCCTCGCCGGGCTTGGAGGTAACGGCCAGCAGAGAGATCTGCATGCCCCAGTCCATCAGGTTGCCATAGGCATTGACGGCCTTCTCGGGGTCATGCTCATCGTCCTGCATATTCAGCTCGAACTTGATCGCGCCGTCCATGGCGTTGATCTCATTCATAGCGATCTGAGCGCCGTTCTTACCAGCAGTACCGTAAATGGCAGCGCCGCCGGTCAGGGGGCCGGTGCCGCCCAGCTTAAAGGCGGCAGTGGTTCCGGCATCGTTGTTGCCGCAGCCGGCCAGCAGACCGACCATCATGGCGCCGGCCATGAGCATACTGAACAGTTTCTTCATTTTTTTCGTCTCCTTTTTTTCGCCCATTCAAGATTCGGGTGAATCAAAAATTATAGCGATGATAGGTCACATTATACACGATAACAGGGGAGGTTGGGTAGTAGTTTTTTACGCTAAAGTGTAAAATCGTAAAAATAACCATTTAAATAATGGATTTGACATGTATTTTCTACTTTGCCGCTAAATGGGGGCGGGGCCAGATAGGCGTATATCACAGATATCGGCGATATTATAATGCTCAAAATACTCGTTTTCCAAGGGGATCCACTGCTGTTCAAACCGGGCAAGGCAGTCCGGGCCACCACGATCCAACAGACGCTGCTGCCGTACAGGCCACGGAGCGTCCACCCAGATGCGCAGATGGAAGGCGTGACGCAGATCGGGCCGCAGACAATAGCAGCCCTCCACTACGGTCAGGGGGGACGGGGGGAGTGTGAGCTCCGGGCCGAAGCCGCCCGCTTGACACATCCAGGGACGATAGCGGACAGGCTTTCCGGTCAGCATGGGAGCGAGAATCTCCTGAGAAAAGCGCTCATAATCCACGTTGCCGCCCGGTTCCCCAAGTCGCTGGGGGGTGCGCTGCTCCGGCCGCAGGAAGAAATCGTCCATATGAATCAGGGGACACTGGTATATTTCGGACAGCGCCGCGCCCAAAGTGGACTTGCCGCTGGCACAGGGACCGTCGATGGCTACACGCAGATTTGGGTTGCTGGCCATAGCGTGGTCAATAGCACTCAACACGGGAATTAAGTTTACATAACGATAAGATACTACGCGGTATGCCGGGTGATAGCAAGCACGGTAATGCTCACTGTGACTGACCATGGGACAGCCCTGCGCACGGTAGGACTCCAGATATGCTGTGATTTGCTCCGGGGGAAAAGGAAGGGAGTATACGGCGTCCAAACTGTGCTCCATCCCGGCGCAGTCCGAGATAAAATCTTGGGCGGTGAGGAAGAAAAGTCTTGCAACTGTTCTGACGGAAAGTGAAATAGCCTTACAAGCGGAGAGGTTCAAACGGCACAGCCCGTTCCCAAGAGGATGGGACAGCGTTATATTTGTATCTGTGGGAATGGTATCCCATTCGTCCTGCAGACGGGCGAAAGCGGCCTGCTCGTCCGTAACCAGATGTCCGGGGCCCATATGGTGCTGATACAGGAATTTGACAGCGTCCTGTATCTCCATCTCTGGAAAGTTGACATAATGTTCATTGAGGAGCTGTGCCATTAGATTCAACGCTTACACCTCCGTGGGAGTTTTGTTGGCTTTGAAAAGAGCCAGAACGATTACAGGGATGGCCACCAACTGCAGGATAATTCCGGGAATCGCGTTGGTAAAGGCACCTGCAATGAAAGCTGCAAAGGTAAATTCGTTTCCGTTCAGAGTGATGAAGGCCATAACGATGCCCCATATCACACGACCGCACAGCATGGCGGAAATCAAGGCGGCATAGATACCCTTGAGATTCTTGGGCAGGCGGCGGGCCAGGAAGCCGGAAACAAAGCCGTAGACAGCCAGTTCAAAGGCCATAGCAAAGGCGGCGGGGAACATGGGAGGGAAACCGCCGGTGAGCAGGGAGCGCATGACCGGGGCAATCAGGCCGACCACGACACCCCAGGGGGCACCGCATACAAAGCCGCACAGCAGCACGGGAATGTGCATAGGAAGCAGCATGGAGCCGATTTGGGGAATATTCCCCGTGAAGAAGGGCAGGACATAGGCCAGAGCCAGAAAAAGGGCGGCCAGAACCAGATTTTTGATGTGTTTGTTGTCCATGATGTGAAACTCCTTTATTGTAAAAATACCACGAAGACGTGGCAGTCCCTTGGGGACGTGACATACCTTCGTGGTATTGATTGAGAAAAAAGAAAACGGATGCTGGCTTCAGCCAACGATTGAGTAAAATATAGCAGAATTTCCCGGTACAGTCAAGATATGACGACCGTCTGTACCATGAAAGCGACCATTTATTCCCAATCTGTTGCACTGCACGCGGGTTTTTGGTACATTGGATATGGACAAACAGGAAAGGGGAGAAAGACGTGAAAAAGAAACAGATTTCCTTTTGTGTGCTTTTGGCGTGCTTTATTCTTTCATGCGCGGCCTGCGTTTGGGCGTGGCTGTGTGCCATTTACCTGCTGTTCTGGGGGTTTGTGGCGTTGCCTGCACTGTTCCTGCAGGCATTGATCCGGCGCGGCGGAAAAGAGTGGACATGGCTGCTGTTTGTCCATGTGATCATTCTTGTGTTTGCTGCTGGCATCGGCGTATTTATGCTTCTGCTGGAGGAGAGCCTGACACAGCTGTTTGGCGGTCTGCTGTTGGCGATTATGGGGGCATCCGCTCTTGCAGGCTGTCTGTTTGAGTTGGTCATTCACCTGATGTTTGGAAAGGATGAGAGAGATGAAGCACAGAACTGATCTTTTTCTGGCCTTTGCGATGACTATGTCCGCAATCGGCTGCGTGGTGGCCTGGCACGTTGAGATATCGTTGCTCCTGTACATTACCGTCGTGCCCTTTTTCTGCGCGCAGCTGCTGCTGTGCCGGGTGACGACATCGAGGGCGGTACGCTCAGCTCCTGTACTTCCCGTGCTCCTGGCTCTGGGGATGGCAGGCTTCTATTTCATCCGTGACAGCGGTTGGGATCGCCTGGGAGCTTTGATTTTCGGCCTTGCCGCCATTGCCCCCGCAGTGGGTATCGCACTTGGATGGTGTGTGTGGTGGATCTGCAGGGTGCTCCACAAAAGGAAACAACATGAAGGCGCGTGAGAAGAAACGGACGGGTATTCTATTGGCCGGGGTCGTACTCTTCTTGATTCTGCTGCCGGTGGATTTGGTATGGTCGCTGTCCTTTGTTGTGATAAAAGCGGCCATGAATGGGGTGAGCGCTGCTGTATATGTGGGGATACTGTATGCTCTGTGGGACCGGGCTGTGGGTCCGGGTGAGCATGGGAGTCTGCTGTTTGTGCTGGGGCTGGTGACGCTGCCGTATCTTTTGCTTTTGCCTGTATTTTACCATAGTGGTCTGATTTGTGCGGCTGTGTCGGCAGGACTGTCGATTGCACTGCTTGCAGATCTGCTGCGATCACACAACAAGAAAAATAACATGGATAAACCAAACAACAAATAAGAATTTATAAGTGTGGTAGGTGATAACAGCAATGAGAAGAATAACATCCAACCAAATTCCAACTTTTCTGTTATTTGCTTTGCCTTCTTTCTGGACCTTGACTGTGTTGTTTCTTGTTTTGGTGATTTGGAAGAAAGGCTTCATTCCCGATTTGATTCCCGTGACATTGGTGAGCATCGCAATTATAGTTGCAGCGATTTTATTTGTGAAGAGATGTTGCTGGATTTGCTTGCCTATGATTGCATTGGGCATATACATTGCCTTACAACAGGACCAGCATTTCGGACTCATTTTACGTTTCTTTGGAATCTATATGATGCTGCATTATGCGGCGTGTGGTGTGCATCTTCATGCAAATAGGAAAAAAGATGGAGAGACAGGGCGCGGAGTAGACTATGCGATGGCTGCTATCGCATATATGCCGATATTTTTTGCATTCTCGCTTCTCGTTTGGGGCTGAACGCTTGGAATGCCTGAAGATGCGGAGAATATCCTTAAAATATCTAATGACATAATTAGGGTAAAAGAGGCGATCCCCCTTCCTGCTTTACAGGAGGGGGGATCTTGGTGTATGATAAAATAATAAATGAATCACGCTGTTTCAAGGAGTGCTGTTATGTATTACGAAATCGTCCCCATGGACCGGGGACACATCGAACAGATCGTGGAGCTGGAAAAGGCCTGCTTTTCCATGCCGTGGACGGAGAATATGCTGGACGACGCCCTGTATGATCCTCAGGCCAGCTTTATCGTGGCCGAAGACGGGGAGGGCGGCGTGCTGGGCTATGCGGGACTGCATGCCATTCTGGACGAGGGCTATATCGACAACATCGCGGTGGAGGAGGCGGCCCGCCGTCACGGTGTAGCCTCTGCTCTGCTGGACGTGTTCTGCCGGTTTGCCCAGGTAAATCTGGCTTTTCTGACGCTGGAGGTGCGTGCCTCCAATCAGGCGGCTATCGCCCTGTACGAAAAGCACGGCTTTCATCAGGCGGGCCTGCGCAAGGGCTATTATCAGCATCCCAGAGAGGATGCCATTATCATGACCCGGGAGTTTGGAAATGGAACTGAGAATTCTGAGCAAGGCTGAACTGGAACGCCTTTACAATACGGAAATGAAGCGGGCCTTTCCTCCTTGTGAATTGAAACCGCTCAAGTCCATGGAGGAGATGCGGGACACCGGGCGGTACGAACCTCTTGGCCTGTTTGATGGGGAGGAGCTGCTGGGCTACGCCCTGGTCTGGATGGAACCGGACATCCCCCATGTACTGCTGGACTATCTGGGCACCATGGAAGGCAAACGGGGTGCGGGGCTGGGTACGAAAATGCTTGGGCTGCTCCGGCGGTATTATGCTCACAGGGGCGCCATTTTTGGCGAGGCGGAGCGAGACAACAGCCCCGACCCTGAGGAGCGGGCGCTGCAGAGCAGACGGCTGGATTTTTATTTCCGCAACGGCCTGCGCTATGCCGGCTATGATTGTGCCCTGTTCGGCGTGCATTATGAGACGCTGATTCTGGGCGGGGAGGATGTGACAGTAGAGGAGCTGATGGAAGCGCATCAGACCATCTACCGCCGCCAGATCCCAACAAAACACTATGAACGCTTCGTTCAGATCCCCCTTGTACCGGGAGAGAAACCGAAGCCGGCGGTGGAGTGGAGAGAGGAGTGAGCCCGTGAACATTCTTGCCTTTGAGTCCTCCTGTGATGAGACTGCGGTAGCGGTCGTACGCAATGGACGGGAAGTGGTGTCAAGCTATATCGCTTCACAGATCGAGATGCACGCCATTTACGGCGGCGTGGTGCCGGAGATCGCCTCCCGTAAGCATGTGGAGGCCATTACCGGCCTGACCCGGCAGGCGCTGGAGCAGGCAGGGCTTACAAAGAAAGACATTGACGCAGTGGCGGTGACCTACGCCCCCGGCCTGATCGGTGCGGTGCTGGTGGGAGTCAACTTCGCCAAGGGTGTGGCTTACGGTATGGGAGTGCCCCTGATTCCCGTGCACCACACCCGGGGCCACATCGCAGCCAACTACATTACCCACGCGGAATTGGAGCCGCCCTTTGTCTGCTTGTGTGTGTCGGGCGGGAATACGATCATCGTGGATGTGAGAAGCTATACCGAGATGTCTGTACTGGGCGGGACCAGGGACGATGCGGCGGGGGAGTGCTTTGACAAGGTGGGCCGCGTGCTCAATATTGGTTACCCCGGCGGTGCCCCTATGGACCGACTGGGAAAAGACGGCGACCACACCCGGTACGAGCTGCCCCGTGCCCATGTGCAGGGCTCTGAGCTGGATATGTCCTTTTCCGGCCTGAAAACGGCGGCCCTCAATCTGCTGCACAATGCCCAGCAGAAGGGGGAGGAACTAGATCTGGCCGATTTTGCCGCCAGCTTTGGACAGGCCATCAGCGACAGCCTCGTTCCCCGGGCCATGGCGGCGGTGCGCATGACGGGCTATGGCAAGCTGGCCATTGCTGGCGGCGTGGCCGCCAACAGCCGAATCCGGGCCGATCTGGAACAAGCGTGCGCCAACGAGAATGTGGGCCTTTATATGCCGGAGCTGAAGTATTGCGGGGACAACGCCGCCATGATCGGCTGCCAGGGATACTATGAATATCTGGCCGGGCACACCGCGGGGCAGGACCTGAATGCCTACGCAACCCGGGACATTTCGCTGGGTTAAGGAGCGTCTATGAACAAACGGAGGATCCTGATGATCGGCACCGGGGGTACGATCGCCTCGGAACTGGGGGAGAACGGCCTTGTTCCCGAGTTGACCAGCGAACAGCTGTTGCGCTACATTCCGGACATCTCTGACATTTGCCTGGTGGACTGTATGCAGCTGTTCAGTCTGGACAGCACAAATATCATGCCCAAGCACTGGGTACAGATGGCTCAGGCTGTCCGGGAACGCTATGGGGAATACGACGGTTTTGTCATCTGCCACGGAACGGACACCATGGCCTATACGGCTGCGGCAGTGAGCTATCTGGTTCAGAGTAGCCCCAAGCCCATTGTCTTTACCGGGGCGCAGAAGCCCATTGGCTTTGAAACTACGGACAGCAAGCAGAACCTGCGTGATGCCTTTACCGTAGCTGCCTCTGACATGGCGGGGGTGATGGTGGTATTCAATGGCAAGGTGATTTTGGGCACCCGGGCCAGAAAGACACGCAGCAAGAGCTTTGAGGCATTTTCCAGCATCAATTACCCTCTGCTTGGCATGGTACAGGATGGGCGGCTCATCCGCTATATCAGTCCGAAATATGCGGCCGAGCCTGTGTTTTATGACCAATTAAACAGCCGGGTGGCTCTGCTGAAGCTGATTCCCGGCCTTGACTGTGGTGCGGCGGCGTGGCTGCTGGAGCACAATGACGCACTGATTATTGAGAGCTTCGGAGTGGGCGGTTTGCCCGCCTATGAGGTGGGAGACTATTACGAAACAGTAAAGGCCGGGGTAGACGCGGGCAAGACGGTAGTCATGACCACCCAGGTGGAGAACGAAGGCAGCGACCTGTCTGTCTACCATGTGGGTGCGGCCGTCAAGCGTGACCTGCCCGTGTTGGAGGCCTATGACATGACCACCGAGGCGGTGACCGCCAAGCTTATGTGGATCCTGGGGCAGACCAGGGACTCCAAACAGGTGGCAAGTCTGTTTTATACCCCGGTGGCGAGTGATATTCTGGCGTTTCAATAAGGAATCACAGCAAAGGGAGCAGTTCAAATTGAACTGCTCCCTTTTTGTTGTCGTTGACAAAGTAAACCACTGGCTATGCCAGTGGAAAATAAAAAGCTTATAGCGAGGAAAGAAGTAGACAAAGAAAAAACTCCTCGATAAAGTAA
>JAZSJB010000006.1:0-14932 GCA_045534105.1 Lawsonibacter sp.
CCGGCAAGGCCGTCACTGTGGGTCACCGTCACCCCATGTATATTGCACTGGACGAGATCAAGGACATTTTTATCGGCATGGGCTTCACCGTACTGGACGGCCCTGAGGTGGAGTTTGCCGAGAATAACTTCGACCGCCTGAACGCCGAGGAGGGCCATCCCTCCCGTGACTGGTCCGACACCTTCTATTTTGATGAGGACAGCCGGGTGATGCTGCGCTCTCAGACTTCCCCCATGCAGGTGCGCGCCATGGACACCATGGAGCTGCCCATCCGCATCGTGGCTCCCGGCCGCGTGTACCGCAAGGACGAGGTGGATGCCACCCACTCCCCCATGTTCCATCAGGTGGAGGGTATGGTCATCGACAAGGGCGTGACCATGGCCGACCTGAAGGGCACCCTGAACACCGTGGTGGAGCAGCTGTACGGTGCGGGCACCAAGACCCGGTTCCGCCCCCACCACTTCCCATTTACCGAGCCCTCCTGCGAGATGGACGTGCAGTGCCACAAGTGCGGCGGCGTAGGCTGCCCCACCTGTAAGGGCGAGGGCTGGATCGAGCTGCTGGGTGCGGGTATGATCCACCCCAAGGTGCTGCAGATGGCGGGCATCAACACCGAGATCTATTCCGGCTGGGCCTTCGGCATCGGTCTGGAGCGCACCGCCATGCGCCGGTTCAAGATCGCCGACCTGCGCCTCATCTTCGAAAACGATATCCGTTTCCTTGAGCAATTCTAAGAAAGGAGAGTATGAACAATGAATCTGAGCAGAAAATGGCTGAATGAATTTGTCACTGTTGATGCCTCCGACAAGGACTTTGCCGAGGCGATGACCCTTTCCGGCTCCAAGGTAGAGGTCACCGAGGATCTGGGCGCTGAAATTTCCAATGTTGTCGTGGGTAAGGTGCTGTCCATGGAGCGCCACCCCGACTCCGACCATATGTGGGTGTGCCAGATTTGCGTGGGCAACTGCAACGAGCCCATCCAAATCGTCACCGGCGCTTGGAACGTCCACGTGGGCGACATGGTGCCCGTGGCCAAGCACAAGTCCACCCTGCCCGGCGGCATCAAGATCGAAAAGGGCAAGCTGCGGGGCGTTCCCTCCAACGGCATGCTGTGCGGCCTGAGCGAGCTGGGTCTGGACGAGCGTGATTTTCCCTATGCCGTCATCACCGCCGCCGCCATTCTGGGCGACTATAAGCCCCTTGACCCCGCCAAGCCCTCTATCCCCGCGGATATCCAACCCGGCCACAAGATCTACGGCCCCGTGGTTGCTGCCAAGGTGGTGGGTGTGGAAAACGCTGGCGTAAACCTGTGGAAGGTCACCGTCAACGACGGCACAACCGATACCACCGTTACTACTCCCTGCCAGAACCTGCACGAGGGTGATCTGGTGGCCTATAACACCAAGTCCGCCTCCATCTGCACCCTGGCTGACCTGCACGCCGAGCAGGCCGAGTTCCCCCACTGCTTCCCCGACGGTATCTTCATCCTGCATGAAGAGGGTATCGCCTGCGGCGATAACCTGAAGCCCGTCATCGGTATGGACGACCATGTGGTGGAGTTTGAGATCACTCCCAACCGCCCCGACTGCCTGTCCGTCATCGGCCTGGCCCGTGAGGCGGCGGCCACCTTCAATGCCGAGTTGCGCCTGCACGCCCCCGTTGTCAAGGGCGGCGCAGAGGGCAACCTGTTTGAACTGCTGGACGTGGAGACCCCCGCGGACGATCTGTGCCCCCGGTACACCGCCCGTATGGTCCGCAACGTAAAGATCGGCCCCTCCCCCAAGTGGATGCGGGAGCGCCTGCGCGCCATGGGCGTGCGTCCCATCAACAACATCGTGGATATCACCAACTACGTCATGCTGGAGTACGGCCAGCCCATGCACGCCTTTGACTACCGCTACGTCAAGGGCGGCAAGATCATCGTCCGCCGTGCCGAGGACGGTGAGGAACTGACCACTCTGGACGGCAATGTGCGCAAGCTGAACTCCTCCATGCTGGTCATCGCCGACGATACCCGGGCCGTGGGCCTTGCGGGCATCATGGGCGGTCTGAACAGCGAAATTGTGGATGATACCGTGGACGTGGTCTTTGAGTCCGCCAACTTCAACGGTACCTGTATCCGTAAGACCGCTCTGGCTCTTGGTATGCGTACCGAGGCTTCCGCCAAGTTTGAAAAGGGCCTTGATATTCTCAACACCCTGCCCGCCGTGGATCGTGCCTGCGAACTGGTGGAAATGCTGGGTGCGGGCGAGGTCGTGGATGGAGTCATCGACATCCTCAACTACGTCCCCAACCCCAAGACGCTGGAGCTGCGCGCCGACAAGATCAACGAGCTGCTGGGCACCGATGTGAGCAAGGACGAGATGGTGCGCATTCTGCGCAAGCTGGACTTTGTAGTGGAAGGCGACATGGTCACCGTTCCCTCCTTCCGCGGCGATGTGGAGCACTACTCCGACCTGGCTGAGGAAGTGGCCCGTTTCTTCGGTTACAACAACATCCCCTGCACCCTCATGCGTGGTCAGACCACTCTGGGCGGCTACTCTGAGGCCCAGAAGCTGGAGCAGACTCTGGGCAGCGTGTGCCGTACCTGCGGCTACGATGAGATCATCACCTACTCCTTCATCAGCCCCACCTACTATGACAAGATCCGCTGGGCAGCTGACGATTCCCGCCGTGCCTCCTTCAAGATTTTGAATCCTCTGGGCGAGGACACCTCCATCATGCGCACCACCGTGCTGCCCTCCATGCTGGAGATTTTGACCCGCAACTACAACTTCCGCAACAAGGCCGCCAAACTGTACGAGGTGGGCCGCATCTACCTGCCCGGCGGTGAGGACGGGCTGGCCGACGAACGCAAAGTGCTCTCCATCGGTGCTTACGGCAGCGACATGGACTTCTTTGCCATGAAGGGTGTCATCAACGCCGTTCTGTCCGGCATCCGGGCTGAGGATGTAAGCTTTGAAACCGTGTCCGACAACCCCTCTTACCACCCTGGCCGCTGTGCCAAGGTGCTGGTCAAGGGCGAGGAAATCGGTGTGTTTGGTCAGATCCATCCTCTGGTGGCCCGCAACTACGGTGTGGACACCGAGCTGTACTGCGCCGAGTTGTCCTTTGACGGTCTGATGAGCGCCAAGGGCGCTGACGCCGTGTACGTCCCCCTGCCCAAGTTCCCCGCCGTCACCCGTGACATCGCCGTGGTGTGCGACGAGGCCGTCACTGTGGGCCAGTTGGAGGCCGCCATCCGCAAGGGCGGCAAGGCTCTGCTCAAGGAAGTCGCTCTGTTCGATATCTACCGAGGCAAGGGCGTGGACGAGGGTAAGAAGTCCGTGGCCTTCAATCTGGTCCTCCGTGCTGACGACCGCAGCCTGACCGCCGAGGAGGCCGATGCCGATGTGAAGTCCATTCTGGAGAGTCTGAACAAGGACTGCGGCGCTGTGCTGCGCTAAGGCTTTATACCAATTGCAAACGAAAAGAAAGGGACACCTGATAGGTGCCCCTTTCTTTGTTTGCTCGATTTTCGCCCTGCGGGGCGACCTACTTTGCCCATGTCGGCAAAGTAGGCAAAACGCCACCGGGGTTTGACTGGATGTGACTTTTGTCACAAACAGTCTGCACCCCGGCCCCCAAAGAGGACGGCTCGTCTGCGCAAGGTATTCCTTGCATCCGGCGCTATCGTAGCAGGACTGTGCCAGCGCCGATTAGGCTGCCGCCCCTCGGTTATACAATCGGGTTTTCTTCCTATCCAACAGAGCGCCTTGTGCGCTGCGACTTTCGTTCCCACTCAATAGCCGGCGAAGTACGATAGCAGCTGCAGGTCAGGCGCAGAAATCAGAACGCACAAATCTGTCTAATTTTGATGGCAGCAGGGGCAGGGTGCCCCGGAAGAAATGGCACAGACCACTCAATTTTTGCGCGCCGGGACCATTCGGTGGACCACGGGGAACGCCCCGGGGTACTTAGGGGCCGGGGCCCCTAAGCTGATTTTTTGTCCATTTTGTTCAGCGACAAAATGGACCCGCCGCCGGAGCGGCGGAACCGCCTCCTCCGCCCCGCAGGGCGAAAACCATCAACTTACCACTCCTGCGAGATACACTCTTCCTCCGTCTGCTGCTGGACGGCAATCAGTGTTTGACGGGCCAAGCCGTAGTTTTCTTCCTCCATGTGCTCCACGGCATCCGCAACCGCCGCGAACAATTTGAAGTATAGCGCCTGATAATCCGGCACAAAATCACCTCATCGATATTATATCTTAAAACAAGATAAACCACAATATCTTATTTTAAGATGCTCTATGCTTTTCTTGGGTGATTTTATGCGTTATGAGATGATGAAATTTGAAACAATTCGCAATCTTCGCATTGACGGCGGATATACGCAGGCACAAATAGCAGAATACCTGAACGTAAAACAGAACACCTATTCTCAATATGAGATTGGCACGCTGAACTATCCCATCGATGTACTTATGAAGCTCGCTGATTTCTACGGTGTCAGCGTAGACTATCTGTTAGGCCGTACCCCGGTGAAAACACCCTATCCTAAAAAGTGATATTCTTGACAGGAGGACGCCGGACAGGTGTCCTCCTTGTTTTTTTGCTCCCTCCTGTGGTATACTAATGGCACCATTCAAGTTCATGGAGGCACAATATGTTTTATTGGGATCCCACCTATTATCTCGTCCTCATCGGCGCGGTCATCTCCATGATCGCCTCGTCCAACGTCAGCCGAACTTTTAATAAATTCAGCCGCACGCTCAACGCCCGGCGGCTCACCGCCGAGGAGGTAGCGGCCAACATCCTGCGCCTGTCCGGCATCACCGATGTGCGCATCGAGCGTATCAAGGGCAATCTCACCGACCACTACTCTCCCAACGAAAAGGTGCTGCGCCTTTCTGACAGTGTGTACGGTCAGACCTCTGTTGCCGCCCTGGGCGTGGCCGCCCACGAATGCGGACACGCCGTCCAGCATCATGTGGGTTACGCTCCTCTGAAGCTGCGCTCCCTGTCCGTCCCCGCCGCCAACTTCGGTTCCAAACTGGCCTGGCCCCTTATTCTCATCGGCATATTGATGGGAAGCATGGACCTTGCCCGGGTGGGCGTGTTCCTGTTTTCCTTTGTGGTGGTCTTTCAGCTCATCACCCTGCCGGTGGAGTTCAACGCCTCCCGCCGGGCCATGACTGTTCTGCGTGACGCCAACATCCTGTACGGCGAAGAGCTGACCGGAGCCGGAAAGGTACTCAACGCCGCCGCCCTGACCTATGTGGCCGCCGTGGCCTCCAGCATTCTGCAGCTGCTGCGGCTGCTGCTCCTGACCCAGCGAAGCAACCGCAGAAACTGACCACTCCCCTACAACGCAACCGTCCCGTGGCATATCCTGCCACGGGACGGTTTTCTCTATAAGTGCTTACTCAGACAGTCAGCACGCACCAGGCGGCAAAGGCTGCAACAGTGGCAAGAAACACCAGGCAGCCGATCACCACTCCGGTGCCGGTCTTGATGGCATAGCCCTTTCTGGCCTTGTTCATAGTGTCCAGGATCAGAGGATCGTTAGTCAAGCCAAGCTGAGCGGGGGCGAATTCATTGGTTGGAATCCTCATAACAGCACCTCCTTACAAACAACTTCACTTTTTCGTTAATATTTTAACATGCTTTCTGCTGGCTGTCAATGGCTTCCCCTGCCACTCTCATATTATCCGATCTTTTCCCTTTCGTCCACCAACTTTAATTTGCACTTGAAATTTTTGGGGCAACTTCAGGTTTCGGGTATGAATTTTGATTGATTTTACTTTGTTACCGCCACGGCCTCCGCCACCCGGATTCCGTCCACGGCGGCGGATACGATACCGCCGGCATAGCCCGCCCCCTCGCCGCAGGGGAACAGCCCCCGCAGGGCGGACTGGTACGTTTCGTCCCGCAAGATGCGCACAGGAGAGGATGAGCGTGTCTCCACCCCCGTCAGCACCGCCTCCGGGTCCGCAAAACCTCGCAACTTGCGATCCAGCAGAGGGATGGCTCCCCGCAGGGTATCCGTCACATAGCCGGGCAAGCAACCCTCCAGCCGGGTCCAGGTCACGCCGGGGCGGTAGGTTGGAAGGATGCCTCCCGCGCCCGCAGATGGGCGATCCGCCAGAAAGTCACCTACAAGCTGAGCCGGAGCAAACCAGTTTTCGCCCCCCAACTGATAGGCCGCCCGCTCCCACTGCTCCTGAAAGCGCACGCCCGCCAGTGCATCTCCGCCAGGGAAGTCAGCCGGGCCGACCCCCACCAAAAATCCACCGTTGATATTTTCTCCGTCCCGGGCGCGTAAACTCATGCCGTTGGTCACCAGCTGCCCCGGCTCGCTGGCGGCGGCCACCACCTGACCACCGGGACAAACACAGAAAGAAAAAGCAGACCGCCCATTGGGCAGATGGCAGGCCAGCTTATAGTCCGAAGGGGGCAGCTTCTCCCAAGCCGGGCCGTACTGACGCAGGCTTACCCCCTGTTGACGGTGCTCGATGCGCACGCCAATAGCAAAAGCCTTTTGCTCCATGGGAATCCCCGCCTGTTCCAGCATACGGAAGGTGTCCCGAGCCGAATGGCCGGGCGCAAGTATCAATGCTTTGCAAGGAAGTTCATATCTCCCCTTTTTGTCCTCCACCGTGATGCGTTCCACACCGTTTTCACTGGTTTTGACCCCGCACAGCTTTGACTCAAAACGAACGTCACAGCCAAGAGAAATCAGCTCCTCCCGGACGCTTTTTACCACGCTTCTCAGCACGTCGGTGCCGATATGGGGCTTGTGCGACCACAGAACATCCCCCGGCGCCCCGTGGGCCACCAGCGTATCCAGCACGGCGGAAATGCGGGGGTCGTGAGTGCCGGTGGTCAGCTTACCGTCAGAAAAGGTGCCTGCGCCCCCCTCGCCAAACTGCACGTTGGAAATCGGGTCAAGTGGACCTCCACTCCAAAAGCGTTCCACATCCCGGGTGCGCTCTTCCACCCTGCGTCCCCGCTCCAGCACGATGGGCGGCATCCCTGCCCGGGCCAGAAACAGTGCCGCAAATAGGCCCGCCGGTCCCATCCCAACCACCACAGGGGGCACGCCGTCCCTCCGGCGCACGGCGGGAAACTCGTAGGACTTGGGTGCGTACAGTGCCGTCTTAGGGCTGGCGGCACGCTTTACCACCGCCTCCTCCCGGTCTACAGTCAAGTCCACAGTATACACATAATGCACATCATTTTTATTCCGCGCGTCAATGGACTGACGGGCGATAGACAGTTCCCTGATCTCACCGGGCCGGATATTCAGTGCCCGGGCGGCGCGTTTTTTCAGCTGTTCCATATCCCCATCCAGGGGCAAGGGCAGGTCACGGACCCGGATCATAATGCTTCACCTCGCAAATCTTGTGTTCAGTTTACCACATAACATGCAAAAAAGAAAGCCGCAGACCGGCTGGTCTGCGGCTTTTGGTGTGTGCAGCATTTATTCCGCCTTAGGAGCCTCGTCAGCAATATCCTCGGCAGTGACATCCTCGACCACCACCTGGGCGGCAGGGATCTCCTCCACAATAACCGCATCGGCGGCAGCGGCGGCCACCTCCTCATCGCCGTCCTTCAACTCCTCGATCTTGGCGTTGTTGGCGGCAATGTTGGCCTTAGCGGCGGTTATTTTTTCGCAGGCGGCAGCATAACCGCCCTCGGGCGTGGTACCCTTCTCGGCGTAATAGAGCTTGCCGATTTCCAGATAGGCTTTCTTAATGGTGTCCTGCTCGGCCATGTTGGCCGCCTTGAGCTTGGTGATCTCCGCCAGCTGCTTGGACTTGGCCACGCCCGCCTGGGCAAGATCAGAAACTTTTTCCTTCAGATTATCAAAAAATGCCATATAAATTCCTCCTCAATTCCGGTTTGACGGGTGCGGTGTATTTACTTTATTTTACCCCATTGCCGCCTCAAAGGCAATATCCCCTTGGAATTTTGTTGCTCCAAAGGGCACGGGATGGTATACTGTCTTTAAGAATTATGTTTGGGAGGTGCACCATGGGTAACAAGGCCGGAACACTGGGCGGACAGTTTTGCACGGTGTGCGCCGTTTGCTTCTGCTGTGTCGTTCTCTTACAAAATTTTCTCCGACTCCCCACCGGGCAACCTGTGGCGGTGCTGGCCGGTCTGCTGGTCGGTTGCTTCGTCCTTGTCCTGTGTCTGAGATATCTGCGCCCTTTCCGGGGCTTTGCTTCGGTCCTGTTCTTTGTCCGCTTCGCTCTGGCCCTCTTCTTTATTTTATGGCTGGATCCCCAGCCGGTGCAGGACTTTGCCACCATGTACACCGCCGCCGGACAGCTGGCCACAGGCAGCCGGGCCTATCTGGATAATATTTATTTTTTCAACTGGGCCTACCAGTCAGCCTTTGTGGCCTACGAGGCGATGGTCATTGCCCTGTTTGGTAATTCCCTGTTCCCCCTGCAGCTGCTCAATGGGGTATATCTGGCAGGGACCAATGTGCTGGTCTATCTCATCGCAAAGCGCTTCCTGCCCCAAAAGGCAGCCATGACCACAGGTGTGCTTTACGCCATCTATCCCGCCCCCCTGTTTCTGGCCGGGGTGCTGACCAACCAGCATCTATCTGTATTTTTACTTTACAGTGCTTTATATGTCCTGCTTTCGAAAAAGCTCACCTCCCTCCGAGCCTTGGGTGCAGGAGCGCTCATAGCCCTGGGCAATGCCATGCGACCTATCGGCGTGATTTTGATGCTGGCCGCTGTGCTGTGGCTTCTGATCCGTGCCGTATATCTTGCCGACTGGCGCTGCGCCCTGCACGGCGCGTATGTGGCCGTCAGCTACCTCGCCCTGGGCGCAGCCCTGTCCGGCATAATCGTAGCCACCGGAATCAATCCGGAGGGCCTTTCCAACAACCAGCCTATGTGGAAGTTTGTGGTGGGGCTTAATCAGGACAGCAGCGGCAGCTGGAACCGGTCTGATTATGAGGCCTATCTCTCCCTGCCCACGCAGGAGGCTCACGAAGCTATGACCGAAGCGGTAAAAGACCGCCTGGCGGTCGGCCCGGTCAAGCTGGCCGGCCTTGCCTGGCGCAAAAGCGCGGTCATGTGGGCGGGTAACGAGGATCTATATTGGGGATTTGGCCACCTGGATCAGGATGCCCCCGCCATCAACTTCCCGGTGACCCTGTCCTGGAATTCCATGCAACTGCTGTTGGGCAGCCTGGACAAGGGGATCTACCTGCTTGCCTTTGGCCTTTCGCTGGCAGGGCTGTTCCTGCGACTGTGGGCACCGGAACGGTGCGGCCGCTCTCTCCCCCTTGTTCTGCTACTGTGCGGGTACTACGCCGTCCACCTAATCGTGGAAGTCCAGTCCCGTTACCGCTACTTTCTCATGCCCTGTGTGTTTCTGCTGGCAGGCATCGCCGTTTCCTGGCTGCTGCCGAAAAAAGACCGCAGTCTTTCCGAGCTTTAATCAAAAAGTCCCGTCCAACGGACGGGACTTTATACTTTGATTCCGGTGTAGGTAATGTACTTCAAAAACAAAAAGGATTTCAGGCCAAAGCACACCGTTTCCTCCAGTTCCAGCGGAAAACGGGGCAGCAGCACCTCTCCATGTCCGGTAACGTACAGTCGGTAGTGTTTTTTGGTCAGAAAATGCTCCCGCAGCCGTGCGTCCACAAAGCGCACATGCAGCTCAGAAATTTCAAAATCCGAGTTATTGATCTCTACCATTTCCACAACGATGGTGCGCTTACCGTGCTTTTGCATATAGTCCAGCAGCGCCGGTTCGTACTTAAACTCCATAAACGGCTCCTGTAGGTCTTTTTCTCTATTATAGCGCACGGTCCGGCCTGTGGCAAGGCGGTATGTGCGCGCAAAAAAATCCGACATCCAAAGGATGTCGGATTTTTCTTTCAGTGAGAGAGCAGGATGCGGTCATTATCCAGTGCCTTACCCGCACCACTGCGGAACCGCTCCAGCAGATCATCCACGGTCAGCCCCCTGCGCTCCTCTCCGCCGATGTCCAGCACGATGCGACCGCTGTCCATCATGATGGTACGGTTACCCAGCTCGAGAGCGTTTTTCATGTTGTGGGTGACCATGAGGGTGGTGATATTGTTGCGCCCCACCACCTCACGGGTGATTTTGAGCACCTTTTCCGCCGTACCCGGATCCAGCGCAGCGGTGTGCTCGTCCAGCAGCAGCACCTTGGGGGGCACCATGGTGGCCATGAGCAGGGTCAGCGCCTGACGCTGACCACCGGACAGCAGCCCCACAGGCTGCTTCATCCGGTCCTCCAGCCCCATATCCAGTAGGGCCAGCTGATCCCGGAAGAATTTGCGGTCCTCTTTTCCCGTGCGGCTGAAAAAGGCGTTCTGGTGCTTGGCAGTACGCAGATAGGCCAGGGCCAGATTTTCCTCGATGGTCATGTTGGGTGCGGTACCACGCATGGGGTCCTGGAACAGGCGGCCCATCTCGCGGCTGCGTTTGTATTCAGGCTTAAAGGTAATATCCTCACCGGCCAGGGTAATGCTGCCCTCGTCGGCAAAGAACGCGCCGGCAATGGCGTTGAACAGGGTGGATTTGCCCGCACCGTTGGAACCCACAATGGTCACAAAGTCGCCCGGCTCCAGATGCAGGGACACATTCTCCAGCGCCTTTTTCTCGTTGACCGTGCCGGGATTAAAGGTCTTGGACGCGTTGTTCAGATACAGCACTTCAGTGCCCTCCTTTCCGGCCGGCCACTGCCTTGCGGTGCTGGAACGCGGCCCACTCCTTGATGCTGGGAGCAGCAATGGCAAGCGCCACAATAACGGCGGTGAGCAATTTCAGTCCCTCCACGGGGACGATCTTGGTATAGTACACAATGGCATAGATCAGGCGGTAGATTACAGAGCCAACCATCACCGCAGCAATTCCCTTGCGCACGGAGCGGCGGCCCAAAACAGTCTCACCGATGATGAGGCAGGCAAGACCGATGACCACGATTCCGGTACCGCCGTTGATGTCCATGGTCTTCTGGTACTGGCCCACCATAGCACCGGACAGGGCGGTCAGGGCATTGGCGATGCAAAGACCCACGGTGATGGTGAAGGTTGGGTTGATAGAAGATGCCCGCACCATATCCCGGTTGTCACCGGTGGCCCGGATGGACAGACCCAGACGGGTACCTAGAAAGTAAAGCAGCAGTAGACCCATAGCGGTGGTCACAAAGGCAGCCAAAACGGTCTCATACCAGCTGCCGCCGATCCTGGTGTCCCGGAACATGGTGAACACAGTATCCTGCTTGAGAAGGCTCACATTGGAGCTCCAGCCCATGGCCATCAGGTTGACGGTGTACAGCCCGGTATTGGTCACGATGCCCGCCAGAATGGAGGGCACACCCAGCCGGGTCTGCAAAAAAGCGGTGACAAAGCCGGCGGCAGATCCGGCCAGCATGGCGGCAGGAATGCCCAGAACAGGATGCCCGGCGGCGGCACAGGTGACGGACACTGCCGCACCCAGCACGAAGCAGCCATCGGTGGTCAGGTCTGCAATATCAAGAATGCGGTAGCTGAGAAACAGGGCCATGGCCACAAGAGCGTACAGAAAACCCAGCTCCAATGCAGTCTGGCTTACATATAAAATCGGATGCAAGGACAAGTCCTCCTTTCACACCAACACCCCCGGCACACAACCGGGGGTATCGGCAAGACCTTTGTTATTCGGCGGTGGTGGTAACCTCCAGAATGGGGCCCATGGGGTCAAACACGCTGTAATCGATATTCAGCGCAGCAGCGGTCTCAGTGTTGACGGTGATAATGCCGCCCTCAGCAAGGTAGAAGTCTTCCATGGTGTCCATGCCGGTGGTCATAGCCTGATAAGCCAGCCGGGCGCTCTGGCCACCCAGATCGGTGTAGTTGACGCCGCAGGTGGTGAAGGCGCCGCTGCGCACGAAGGAATCAGCACCGGTATAATGAGGAATACCGGCTTCAATGAAACTCTCGTAAATGGCAAGCTCGGCGGACATGATGATGTTGTCGGTGGGGGTAAACACGGCCTCCACGCCCTGAGCCACCAGGGAGTTGGCGGCGGTGATGACTTCGTCATTGGTATTGGCGGTGGCCTCAATACAGGTGATGCCCTTAGCATCCAGATAGGCCTTGGCATCGGCAATGGGAGTGGCGGAGTTGGGCTCGGACAGAGAGTAGAGCAGACCAACGGTCTTCACATCGGGGTTCTGAGCCAGCATCATATCCATGATGAACTGCGTGTTCAGTGCATCGCTGACACCGGTGACATAGTCAATGCCGGTGAGCTCGGCGGTGGCGGGGTCGGACACGGCGGCAAAGACCACGGGGGTCTTGGTCTCCTCAGCGCACACGGCCATGACCTGAGCAGCGGTAGTGGCAATGGGGATGATGGCATCCACCTGATCCACGATGGCCTGATCGCCAATCTGCTTCAGGATGGTCTGGTCGCCCTGACCGGAGTAGATCTCGTAGGTGATCTTCGCGCCATCGGCCACAAAGCCCTCCAGCTCAGCGGCCACAGCGGCGGCGATTTCGTCCAGAGATGGGTGATCCATCTGCTTGACAATAGCTACCTTGTAGCCCTCCTCCGCTTCGGAACCGCTGCCGGCTGTTCCACAGGCGGTCAGAGCAAAGAGCAGGGACAGGGACAGGACGGATGCGGTGATCTTCTTAATAATGTTCTTTTTCATGGTAGTTACCTCCATATTCGGCCTTTGGGCCATGTATTTTGTTTGGGCGGGTGATGGAGGGGCCGCTGCCAACGGCCGGTATTGGGAGTATAAAAAAACAGCCCCTTATCCCCTCTATGGGACAAGAGCTGCACTCCTGCGATACCACCCAAATTGACGTATAAACGTCCGCTCGCTTCACGCGCCATCACGCGTGCCCGGTGGATAACGGGTGGGTCCCCGTCGGCATCTACTTGGCAAAGCCGTTCAAGCCGCCCTCGGAAGTCCATTCACCAACCGCGTCCCGCCCCGATCACACCATCCGGGACTCTCTTGAGGTTTGCTGGATTGGCTACTTCTCTTCCTCACAGGTTTAAGAAGATTTACTTGTTGCCGTTATTATACGCACTCCCCCGCCCTTTGTCAACACTTTTTTGTGGTAAAGCAAGAAAGTTTTTCCAGAACGACTTTCGCAACGAGTGGTTGCGGAAATTCCAGTCTCTCTTGCTTGAACACAACCGCCCGGTCTGCTATCATGAAACCAGAACACGGAGGTGATTCCATGACATTTAGTGAAATTCTGCTTCAGGAGCGCAAGCGCCGCGGGCTCAGTCAGGAGGAGTTGGCCGGGATGGTCAATGTCTCTCGACAGGCGGTAAGCAAGTGGGAGACTGGTGATGCCATGCCCGACCTGCCCAAGCTGCTGGCGTTGGCCGATGCGTTGGATGTTTCTCTGGATGCACTGTGCGGGCGGGAAACCGCATCCGCTCCCACCGAGTCCCTACCTGTCTCTCCCGCCCCACGCAAAGCTGTGCCCCTGCTGGCCGCAACGTGCGCCCTGCTCTTCACTCTGCTTTTGGGATCAGTCATTTTGTTGTTCTCTTTGTCAGGCCCGGCGGCTCCCATCTCCTCCCTGCTGAATACAGCGGAGGATTTCACCATTTCCGGCCTGGGCTTTCACGGCAAATCCGGCGTACTGGTCAGCTATCAGTTTACCCCCAGCATCTCCGGCGAGGGTCTTTCCTATCAGATTGTCTTTACCGATTCCACCGGCAAGTCCATCTCCGTCGATGCGCCCTGCTCCGTCGGTGTCTGTTCCGGTGAAGTTACTTTGGACGGCGGGTATTTGGGTTATGCGGTCTCTGTGTGCGTAACAGACGGCGCGATTACCCGCAGTGTTGCCGTTGCCAACAACCTGAATTTTTCACAGGGTAATGCCAGCTGGACCCCCATCGATTCATAAGAAAGCTCCCTGCCACAAGTGGCAGGGAGCTTTGCTTTACAGATTATCAATAGTTTTGGGCGCGCAGCTCGAAGTAGGACTGGGGGTGGGCACACACAGGGCACACGTTAGGCGCCTTGGGCCCCACATGGATGTGGCCGCAGTTGCCGCACTGCCAGATCATGTCACCATCGCGGGAGAAGACCAGACCACCCTCGATGTTGGCCAGCAGCTTGCGGTAACGCTCCTCATGCTCCTTCTCGATCGCGGCGACGCCGTCGAACAGGAAGGCAATCTCCTCAAAGCCCTCCTCGCGGGCCTCCTTGGCGAAGGTGGCGTACATATCGGTCCACTCATAGTTCTCGCCGGCAGCGGCATCGGCCAGATTTTCCAGCGTGCCGGGCACGGAACCGCCGTGCAGCAGCTTGAACCAAATCTTGGCGTGCTCCATCTCGTTGCGGGCGGTCTCCTCAAAGATATTGGCAATCTGGACGTAGCCGTCCTTCTTGGCCTTAGACGCATAATAGGTATACTTGTTACGGGCCTGGGACTCACCGGCAAAAGCGGCCATCAGGTTGGCTTCAGTACGGGTACCCTTCAGATTCTTGCTCATAGTAATTTCCTCCTCAAAATGATTTCCTCAATTTACTTAATAGGAATTGTTCTTGATAAGAGTTTACTACAGTTCCCCTGTTTTGTCAATAGGGATTTGAAAAACTTTCATTTTTATTCTGTCCGGTTTAGTACCGAATAAACATTCATCGGAATAGCGGGCAGGGGCCGAGGGTGGCCGCACAAAAAAGAGCGGACTTCCGAAGAAGTCCGCTCTTTTATAAGCGTTATGGGAGATACGAATTACTCGTTGATCTCGATAACAGCGCCGGAACCGACGGTACGGCCACCCTCACGGATAGCGAAACGCAGGCCCTTCTCGATGGCGATGGGGGTGATCAGCTCGACCTTCATGTCGACGTTATCGCCAGGCATGCACATCTCGGTGCCCTCGGGCAGGTTGATGATACCGGTAACGTCGGTGGTACGGAAGTAGAAC
>JAZSJB010000040.1:0-19380 GCA_045534105.1 Lawsonibacter sp.
GCCATGGGCTACGATGCCACTACCCTGGGCAACCACGAGTTTGACCATACGGGCCGCGGCTTTGGCCAGATGCTCAATGCGGTGTTCCAGGCTGACAACGCCGCCATGCTCGCCGGACTTACCGATTCAGATGGCTTGATCGTATATGATCCGCAATACGGACCGCTGACCGCTCGTCGGCCCGTAGTCCTGCGGGCAAACTATCAGCCCGCGGCCTCCAACCCAGATAAGCCGTTTATCATGGATGCTTTGTTGGACTATCAAAGCCTGGTCGGGACCTGCCTGTTGGAGCGGGGCGGCGTGACCTACGGTATATTCGGCCTCATGGGTCGGGATGCCCACGACTGTGCCCCCACCTCCGGCTTTGAACTGGGCGACCCGGTGCAGACGGCGCGGGAATGTGTGGACGAACTCAGGGACATGGGCGCGGAATTTATCATCTGCCTGTCCCACGGCGGCACCGATCCCGACCCGGACAAGTCCGAGGACGAGCAGCTTGCCAAAGCAGTAGACGGCATTGACCTTATTATTTCCGGACATACCCATACCACGCTGGAAACCCCCATTGTGGTGGGCGATACTTATATTGTCTCCTGCGGCCAATACGGAGAAAATCTCGGCTCCATCACGTTGGAGTGGGACAAAAACGGCAAGACCCTGAAAGAATACCAACTGCTCCCCGTTGACGAAACAGTGGAGGAAGACCCCACCATCGCCGAGCTGGTGGAGGAGTGGAAGAGCCGGGTGAGCGAGGGCTATCTGGCCAATTACGGTCTTACCTACGATCAGGTGCTGACCCGTACCGACTTTGAGCTGAACACCCCGGAATCGGGGGTGCAGCAGGGTAACAATCTGGGCGAGCTGGTGTCCGATGCATTTCTGTGGGCCACCCGGCATCTGGAGACGGACGCCCCGGACATTGAAACGGTGGCCGTCACCGCCGATGGTGTACTCCGGGCAGACCTGCCCGCGGGGGACATCACCACATCCATGGCCTTTGATGTGCTGTCCATGGGCGTGGGAGCGGATGGTACCTCCGGTTTTCCGCTGGTGGCCGTCTATCTCACCGGCAAGGAACTGAAGGCCGCCGCCGAGGTGGACGCCTCAGTTACCCCCATTATGCCCGCCGCCCAGTTGTATATATCGGGTATGGCCTATTCCTTCAACACCAACCGTATGTTCTTTAACCGGGTGACCGACGCATGGCTGGAGGAGCCTGCCTTTGAGACCGGCCTGACCCGGCGCAGTCTGACCCGGCTGGAGGATGACCAACTCTACCGGGTGGTCACCGGCATGTACTCTGCCCAGATGCTGGGCACGGTGAAGAGCAAGTCTGTTGGTTTACTGTCGCTGATTCCCAAGATGGCCGACGGCAGCCCTGTTACCGATTTCAATGCCTGCATCCTGCGGGATGAGGCGGGCAACGAAATAAAAGAGTGGTACGCATTGGCAGCCTATTTGCAGTCCTTTGGGGAGGATGGCGTGCCCGGTCACTACATTCACCCAGACGGCAGAAAGTTCGTCAGCAGCAGTCTGAACCCTGTGGAACTGCTGAAAAACCCCAACTGGATCACCCTTGCGATGCTGGCCATCGTTCTGGTGGTGGCGGTTGCTGTGGTTTGGGTGACAAGAAAACTGGTCTTCCGTCGCCGCACCAAAAAGTTCGGCGGCAGCAGATAAAAGAAAACTAATTGCGCAAGTGCGCATGGATTGGGAGGAAAGAGAACAAAATGCATCAGACTTACGAAATCGTCGTAAAAAAGACGCTGACGCCTGAGATCAGCCTGATCTCGGTGTCTGCCCCTCTGGTGGCGGCCAAGGCAAAGGCCGGCCAGTTCATCATCCTGCGTGTGGATGAAGAGGGCGAACGCATTCCCCTGACCATCTCCAATGCCGACCCCAAGAAGGGCCTGGTCACCGTGGTCTTCCAGAAGATCGGCGGCACCACTCTGGCTCTGGATCAGCTGCAGCAGGGCGACCGCCTGCACGACTTCGTCGGCCCTCTGGGTCAGCCCACCGAGGTGGAGAATCTGGGCCGCGTTGCCGTTCTGGGCGGCGGTCTGGGCTGCGCCATCGCGCTGCCCGTGGCCAAGGCTCTGACCGAGGCCGGTAACACCGTGGACCTGATCGGCGGCTTTAAGACCAAGGACATTGTCATCCTTGAGGATGAGATGAAGAACGCCTGTACCGACCTGCACATCTGCACCGACGACGGCAGCTACGGCTACAACGGCTTTGTCACCGGCAAGCTGGAGGAACTGATCGCCTCCGGCGTGAAGTTCGACCACGTGTTCGCCATCGGTCCCCTGATGATGATGAAGTTCGCCTGCAAACTGACCGCCAAGTACAATATCCCCACCACCGTCTCCATGAACCCCATCATGATCGACGGTACCGGCATGTGCGGCGGCTGCCGCCTGACCGTGGACGGCGAGGTCAAGTTCGCCTGTGTGGACGGCCCCGACTTTGACGGCCATAAGGTGGACTTTGACGAGGTCATCGCCCGCAACGCAACTTACCGTGATTTTGAAGCCAAGGCGAAGGAAAAGCATGCCTGCCGCCTGGGAGGAGGTGCCATGAATGGCTAATATGCAGATGAACAAGACTCCCATGCCTGAGCAGGAGCCTAACGTACGCAATGCCAACTTTAAGGAGGTCGCTCTGGGTTACACCTTTGAGCAGGCCGTGAACGAAGCCAAGCGCTGCCTGCAGTGCAAGAACCCCGCCTGTGTGGGTGGCTGCCCCGTGGGTATCCCCATTCCCCAGTTCCTGGGTAAGGTGGCCGAGGAGGATATCGCCGGCGCCTATGAGATCCTGTCCAATGCCAACGCTCTGCCCGCTATCTCCGGCCGCGTTTGCCCCCAGGAGAACCAGTGCGAGGGCAAGTGTGTCCGCGGCATCAAGGGTGAGCCTGTGTCCATTGGTCGTGTGGAGCGCTTCGTGGCCGACTGGGCCGCTGAGCACGGCATCGCCAATGTAACCACCGCCCCCAAGAACGGCCACAAGGTGGCCGTGGTCGGCTCCGGCCCTGCTGGCCTGACCTGCGCCGGTGAGCTGGCTCGTATGGGTTACGACGTCTCCGTGTTTGAGGCCTTCCATGTGGCCGGCGGCGTGCTCAGCTACGGCATCCCCGAGTTCCGCCTGCCCAAGGCCATCGTGGCCCGTGAGGTTGCCAACCTGGAGAAGATGGGCGTGGATATCCAGCTGAACATGGTTATCGGCAAGATCCTGACCATCACCGACCTGTTTGATATGGGCTACGAGTCCGTGTTTATCGGCTCCGGTGCCGGCCTGCCCATGTTCATGAAGATCCCCGGCGAGGCTCTGATTGGTGTCTACTCTGCCAACGAGTACCTGACCCGTATCAACCTGATGAAGGCCTATAAGGACGGCGCTGCCACCCCCATCCTGCGCAACAAGAAGGTTGCTGTGGTGGGCGGCGGCAACGTGGCCATGGACGCTGCCCGCTGCGCCAAGCGTCTGGGTGCCGAGGTCCATATCATCTACCGCCGTTCCGAGGCTGAGCTGCCCGCCCGTAAGGAAGAGGTCCATCACGCCAAGGAGGAGGGGGTCATCTTCGATCTGCTCACCAATCCCGTGTGCATCAAGGGCGACGAGAGCAACCACGTCAGTGCCATCACCTGCGTGAAGATGGAACTGGGCGAGCCCGATGCCTCCGGCCGCCGCAGCCCCGTGGCTGTGGAGGGCAGCGAGTTCGACATCGAGGTGGACGCTGTCATCATGGCTCTGGGTACTCAGGCAAACCAGATGAGCTATGACGGTACTCCCGGTTTGGAGAAGACCCGCAAGGGCTGTGTGGCTGCTGACGAGAAGGGTATCACCTCCGTGCCCGGCATCTTCGCCGGCGGTGACGCTGCCACTGGCGCCGCCACCGTCATTCTGGCCATGGGCGCGGGCAAGAGCGCGGCCAAGTCCATTGACGAGTACATCAAGAGCAAATAAAAAACCTAACGCCAAACGGCGCAGACGAATTTCGTCTGCGCCGTTTGTTTGTGCGGGAGATAAATTGTGATTTGCAGGGGAACAGCTTGTGCAGAGTACAGGGGTGGACAGTGGATTTTTTTAAAAAACCAGAAGAGACCGGTGATCCTGCCGTCCGCGTCCACGTCGATCTTTTCGGCGGCGGGAGCCTTGGGCAGGCCCGGCGCGTCGTCGCAAGTTTCGTATCTCTCGTTCCCCCGCAAGCGGGAGAACTCAATTACTTCACTGCTCCTCCTTTCCCAACCCGAAAGCTGACCATGCCGGCTCAGAACAAACCGGTGATCTTACCATCCGCGTCCACGTCAATCTTTTCGGCGGCGGGAACCTTGGGCAGACCCGGCATAGTCATGATCTCGCCCGTCAGGGCCACCACGAAGCCCGCGCCGGCGGACACCTTTACCTTGTTTACGGTGATGTTAAAGCCCTTGGGTGCGCCCAGCTTGGTGGGGTCATCGGACAGGGAGTACTGGGTCTTGGCCATGCAGACGGGCAGGTTGCCATAGCCCAGGCTCTCCAAGCGGTCGATCTCTTTGCTGGCGGCGGAAGAGAAGTCCACACCGTCCGCACCGTAGATTTTGGTGGCGATGGCGGTGATTTTGTCTTTCAGACCCAACTCCAGTTCATAGGAGAAGCTGAAGTTGCCCTTCTTCTCGTCAATAATACGCAGCACCTCGCGGCCCAGCTCCAGGCCGCCTTCGCCGCCCTTGCCCCATACCTCGGACAAGGCCACATTGACACCGTAAGCGGCACACTTCTCGCGGATGAGGTCCAGCTCCGCATCGGTATCCTGCACAAAGCGATTGATGGCCACCACCGCGGGCAGGCCAAACACCTTGGTGATGTTCTCCACGTGCTTCAGGAGGTTGGGCAGACCCTTCTCCAGGGCCTGCAGATTTTCGCTGCCCAGATCAGCCTTAGCCACGCCACCGTTATACTTCAGCGCACGGACAGTGGCCACAATGACCACCGCATCGGGGGTCAGTCCGGCGGCGCGGCACTTGATGTCCAGGAACTTCTCCGCGCCCAAATCGGCACCGAAGCCCGCCTCGGTGACCACATAGTCGGCCAGCTTCAGGGCGGTGTCGGTGGCGGAAACGGAGTTGCAGCCGTGGGCAATGTTGGCGAAGGGACCGCCGTGGACCAGCGCGGGAGTATGCTCCAGCGTCTGGACCAGATTGGGCTTGATGGCATCCTTCAACAGGGCGGCCATAGCACCCTCCGCCTTCAGGTCACGGGCCAGAACGGGCTTGTCCTCAAAGGTGTAGCCCACCACCATGCGGCCCAGACGCTCCTTCAGGTCCATCAGGTCGGAAGCCAGGCACAAAACAGCCATGATCTCGCTGGCCACGGTGATGTCAAAGCCATCCTCACGGGGCACGCCCTGCATCCGTCCGCCCAGTCCGTTGATGATGTTGCGCAGCTGGCGGTCATTCATGTCCACACAGCGCTTCCATGTAATGCGCTTCACATCAATACCAAGGGCGTTGCCCTGCTGAATGTGGTTGTCCAGCATGGCGGCCAGCAGGTTGTTGGCCGCACCGATGGCGTGGAAGTCACCGGTGAAGTGCAGGTTGATGTCCTCCATAGGCACCACCTGCGCCCAGCCGCCTCCGGCAGCGCCGCCCTTGACGCCGAACACGGGTCCCAGGGAGGGCTCACGCAGAGCAAGGCAGGCATTTTTGCCCAGCTTGGAAAGGGCATCCGCCAGACCAACGCTTGTGGTGGTCTTGCCCTCGCCCGCAGGGGTAGGATTGATGGCGGTGACCAGGATCAGCTTGCCCTTACGGGGCATATCCCGCATAGCGGTGATATCCAGCTTGGCCTTATAGCGGCCGTACAGTTCCATCTGCTCCTCGTTCACGCCCAGCTTGTCCGCAACAGCAGCGATGGGCAACATCTGGGTGCTCTGGGCGATCTCAATATCGGTCATCATGGGCAATTCCTCCTTAAAATTGTAAAAATAAAGGGCGCACCAAAAGCTTGGTGCGCCCAGACGGTCGGCATGTTTGGCATTACGCCGGTCATACTCCCCGTGGGTCCACCCACTTCCGTCAGTCATATGACCATGGTTAACATACCATGAAAACGATCTCTTTGTCAACCTTTATTTTCCGGCAGGCTCCTTGATCGGCAGCTTCTCCCCGGACTGTTCCTCTTTGGCGGCAGCCACTGCCTGACCGATGGTGCGCTCACCAGCCTGCTTGGCGTGGTTCTCCACCTCCATGCGGTTCTTGGGGCTACGAACCAGGCAACCCGCACCCTGGACACAACCGCCCTCGCAGGCCATACCCTCGATGAAGTTGCCGTCCAGCACGCCTTTCTTGGCCTTGAGCAGGGCCACAGCGCACTCGCTGATGCCGTTGCATACCACGGGCTTGAGTTCAAACTGGTCGGGACCGATTCCCTTTTCCTTCAGCAACTGCTCCACCGCGGCGGTCACGCCGCCGGTGCGGGCAAACTTGCGGCCGTGGCCGCTGGCCTCGTCCAGCGGCTCCTCGGCCAGCTGGGTCAGGTCGATATCACGGGAGTCGAACAGGGCACACAGCTCTTCATAGGTCAGCACGCTGTCCACTGCGTTGCGGGTACGGCCCAGCTGGAACTCCTTTTTCTTTGCGATGCAGGGGCCGATGAACACTACCTTGGCATCCGGCTCCTTCTCCTTGATCCACAGACCGGTGACCACCATGGGGGAGGGGGTGTGGGATACCAGATGCTCCAGTTCCGGATGCTTCTTTTTGATAAAGCCCACATAGCCTGGGCAGCAGGAAGTGGACAGCATACCCTTCTCCAGCAGCTCCGCGCCCTCCTGTTGGGCTACCATGTCGGCACCCAGAGCCACTTCCGCCACCCCATCAAAGCCCAGCAGCTTCAATCCGGCCACAACCTGGCCATAAGTAGCGGGGGCAAACTGACCGGCGATGGAGGGGGCGATGATGGCGTGGGTCTTATAGCCCCACTGAGCGGCACCCTGGATCATGCGGATGGTATCGGTGATCCAGGACTTGTCCTGAATGGCGCCGAAGGGGCACTGATTCACACAACTGCCGCAGGAAATGCACTGGCTCACATCAATGGATGCTTTTTTGTCCGCCCCCATGGAAATGGCATTGACCGGGCAGCCCTTTTCACAGGGGCGCTGGGTCTTGACAATGGCACTGTACTGGCAGGCGTTCAGGCAGCGGCCGCAGTTGACACACTTCTTGTGATCGATATGGGCACGGTGGTTGACGATGGTAATGGCATCCTTGGGGCAGGCGTGGACACAGCGGGTGGCCAAACAGCCGCGGCAGGAAGCACTCACCGTCATCTCGGTCACAGGGCACTCGTCGCAGGCGATGGGCAGCACCTCCACCACGTTGGGGTTGCTTTTGTTGCCGCCCATAGCCATCTTCACACGGCTGCCCACAATGGCGCGCTCTTTGTAAATGCAGCAGCGCAGGTTTGCCTCCGGGCCGGGAATGATTTTTTCGGGGATGTCCAGAAGGTGGGCAGGATTGTCGATGGTGTGCTCCCAAGTCATCCGGGCCACTTCCGCCAGAATGTTTACTTTTAATTCCTGTATTTTAGTCTCATACTCCCGCATATATGTATACTCCTTCTCTAAAATGCAAGGTTTATTCCTATTTCGGAAGTATTTTACCCTAGCGAACAGTCCTTGTCAACAAGGGGAGAAATTCGTGTCCATTTATACTTTTTAATGTTTGTATAAATTAAAACTATACTTGGGTTGTAGTACGGCGAGCCAGCTTCACCACCAGCGCAGTGCGGTCATCGGTAGATCCATCCTCTGGTCCATCGGTGATGAGGGCGTTAGCCAACTCCTTGGGGCTGTTTCCATCAAAGGCCGCCAACCGGGACCGCAGCCAGTCGTCCTCTCCGGTACCACAGATCCCATCACTGACCATGAGGATGCAATCCCCCGGCTCCAGCCTCAGATGGGTACAGTCGGGCCGGACAGAGTCCTGGGCGGTCACGCCCGCCGGAAGGGAGTGGCCGGTGATCCGCTGTATACCCTCCCGCTTTTTGATGTAGGTAGGTGCAGCCCCAAACTTGTAGATGGCCGCCTGGCCGGTGAACAGGTCCAGCTGGAGAAGGTCGACGGTGGTAAAGCCACCCTCTTCCTCGCCCCGCAGGGCCAGCGCTGAGTTCAGAATGGCCAGGGCATTCTCCGTCTCCACCCCTGCCTTTAAAAACTGCTCCAGCAGCCGCACGGCAAGGCCGCTCTCCCGGTTGGCCGCCGGGCCGCTGCCCATACCGTCACACAGCAGAACGTACAGCCGTCCATCCGGACGCTTGAACCAGGTACCTGCGTCTCCACTCACCGTCTCTCCGTCCTTTTTCCGGGCAGCGATGCCCGCCACCGCCATGAAAGGCTCGCTCTGGACCAATACCAGCCGGTCCGGGTTCGCTCCATCTTCCCGGTGCATAGGAACACCCAAAAGGTCACTCAGCGTTTGAACTTCCTTCTGTCCGCTCAGATGCCGGCAGGCCGGGCCGCTGAGGCGCAGGCGCAGGTGGTGCTCACGGTCATAAAAGACCACGGCTTCCCCTTCCAGGCCCAGTACCGTCAAATGCTGCCGGACACGCCGCTCCCGGGCGGGGTCCGGGGTCAGCTCCTGTCCCAGCTCCGCTGCCGCTTCAGCCAGAATATCAGACAACTGGCCGTACTGGCGGCACACCGCCTGACGGCTGTCCCGAATACGGCTGCTGTACTGCCGCCGGTAGAGTAGCGCGGTCAGCTCTTCGTTCACTGCAGCCAGAAAATCCGAAAAACGAATACACCGGCTGGAAAAATAGCCGGGAAAGTCACCGGCCTCGCCCCTGCCACGGTCCAGCATGGTCTGGGTCGCGTCGTTCAGGGCGTTGAAAGTAGTTACATAATCCCGCTCCCAACAGGTCCCCCGCAGCTCGCACTTGCGGCATACCCGGTCTGCCGCCCGGTCAAACACGGCTGCGGTATCATCCTCGTGGGCCCGCTGTCGCTGAAAGGATGCGTGCAGGCTCTCATGCAGTGCGCGAAAGGCCTGTGCCGCAGCTTCCAGCCGGGCACGCACATATTCCCCGGCCTGGTCATCCGGGGTCCCGTGCTCTTCACAAAGCAGCTGTGCTCCCAACCGTCGCAGAAGAGCCGCCGGGATCAGCAGAAAGCAGACCGATGCACCGAACACCTCGTACAAAATGGCAAGCTCCAGTCCATTGTCCCACAGCCACAAAACAGCTGCAGCATCCGCCAGCACAAAGGCGACTGCGGCGCTGATGCGCCGTCTGCCTCGTAGCAGGCCGGCAGCCAGTCCCGCAGCACCGAAGGCCATGGCATACAGCACCCGGCCGCCTGCCAGATCCATGGCAAGTCCAAGGCTCACGCCCATAGCGGCCCCTGTCCCGGCACCCCCTTGCCATGCACAGGCCAGCACTACCACTGCGGCCAGCATCCGTCCCAGAGAGATGTCTGCAAAAATGTACAGACCGGACATGGAGATCAGTGCCGCCGCCAGCAGGAGGGCACCGCCGATCCGGCGCTCTCCGCCCTGAACCCGCGCTCCACCGGCCAACACCGCGCGAAAGCTGTAGGCCGCCGCAGCGGTGATCACCACTTCCAGTGCAAACCAGATCACGTCCCGGGGCCTCCAACCTGTCTGTGACAGATAGATAAAGCCTGTACAGCCATTCATCGCCGCTGCAGCTACAGGCATAGTCCAGGGCAAGCGATAGAGCTTTACATCGTAAAAAGCGAACGCCACCGAAAAAGTCAATATGGCCGCCGCCACATAGCGCAGCCCGGCGACCATCCCAAGCAGTGTAAGATAGCCCAGGCACGCACCTGCCAGTGCGGCGGCGGCGTTAATACCCGACCCGGCACCGCCCACCAGGGCGACTGCAAAGGGGGCGCACCCTTCAAAAATCTCTGCTCCTGCCAATACTGCCGAGAGCAGAAAACAGCTTGTTGCCTGAATAGTGCGTTCCACTGCTCTTGCCCCAAGGGCCACACGTCCTGACCGGACAGTCTCCGCCTGCACACGGGCCAGCCTGTACCGCCAATTTTCTCTGGTCGCCATACCGAATCCTCCTAAGTACAAGAGGCCGTCCGCCTCCCTTATGTTTCAAACAGTATATTCCATTTTCTGGAAAAACAGAGTCGGATTCGGTAGAGCACAACGAGAAAACCGGAGAAATCTTTCGATTTCTCCGGTTTAGACTACGACGGTATTCACTTCTGTTCCAGCCATCGGGCCAGTTCCCACAGGTCCGGTGCAACATGCACATGGGGCAGCGCGTCAAATTCCGGCCCGGTGGTGGTACCGTTCAGGACGGCGCAGAAGTCCACTCCGGCTCGGTGCGCCGTTTCCGCGTCAATAAGCGTATCACCGCAATAGAGGGTCTCCTCCGCCCGGACCCCAAACCGTTTCACCGCTTCCAGCAGTCCCTCCGGGTCCGGTTTGTGCCGACTGACCGCATCGCTGCCGATAATCAGTTCAACGTACTCCAGTGCACCGTTGTTGCCCATCACCTCGCGCAGCACCTGGGTTCGCTTGGAGCTGACCACACCCAGCCTTATCCCACGCTGACGCAATTGACGCAACAACTCAAGGGCGCCGGGGAACAGCGGCGTGTGCTCCACCTGCATGGGGTGGGCCACCTCCACAAACAGCGGCCGTATCTGCCGCTTGTGCTCCGGGTCTGTATCTCCGGTAAGCATGGTGTAGGCGTCCTCGATCATATAGCCCACCGTGCGGCGAACTGCCTCCCGCTCCGGGGCAGGCCAGCCCATTTGGGTCAGCGCGTGGGTGAATCCGGCCAGAATGGCATCGGTGGCATCCCCCAGGGTATAGTCAAAGTCAAAGCAGATCGCCTTATAGTTCATGGCTGCCCTCTCCTGTTTCTGACTGCCACGCAAGCTGTGCCTGGCGCACTTGCTTCAGCACCTGGAACATGATGGGCACCGCAAGCACCAAGGTCAACACATCAGCCACCGCCTGTACGGAAACAATGCCAATCGCTTCCATAAAATAGGCCATGGGGTACAGGATGGGCAAAAAGCAGGTGCCCTGCCGGGCCGTGGCAAGCAGAAAGGCTTTTCCTGCATATCCCAACCCGGCACAGAACATATTGACTACTGCTACCCAGGCGTGGACGGGAAGGGCGACACACTGCAGACGGATACACATGGCCCCCAGCCGCTGCATCTCCGGGTCGGCCTCCGCATTGAACAGGGTGATGACCTGGGGTGCGAAAAGGCCAAGGAGCACAGCCATGGCCGCCGCCCCCAGAAAGGCCACTTTCGACGAATAGCGGTAGCTTTCCGTTACCCGGTCATAGCGTCGGGCACCCCAGTTGAAGCCTGCCACCGGCTGGAAGCCGCTTCCAAAGCCCAGAATGATGCTGAAGGGGAACATCATGATCTTGGTGGACACACCAATGCCCGCCAGCACAGCGTCCGAGATATCCCCCGCAATGTTGTTCAGCAGAATGCCTGCCACCACCGCAAGGCCTGAACGCAGCATGGAGGGCATGCCCACGCTGATGATCTGGCTGAGGATGTCCCACTTAAACGCAAAACAGCGCCAGGACAGGCGCAGCAGACTGCGTTTTGTCAGGTAGGGGAAGATGAGTATGATCCAGCTGACCAGCTTGGAAATGGCGGTAGCGATGGACGCGCCCTTTACTCCCATGTCCAGGCCGAAAATAAAGATAGGGTCCAGAAAACAGTTGAGGATACCACCAAACCCCATGCCGATCATGGACAGCATGGCACTGCCTTCTGCCCGCAGGCACTGATTCATTACAAAGGTGGAGGCCATAAACGGGGCGGCCAGCAGAACGTAGGTGGCGTAATCAATGGAATACTGACGGCAGGTGTCGGTGGCACCCAGCAGGTTGACCATGGGCACCATAAAGGCGATACCCAGCAGCATCAACACGATGCCCGCCCCAAAGGCCAGGAAAAAGGCCGTGGACAGCACCCGATCCGCTTTCTCTTTCTGTCGTGCGCCCAGCAGGCGGGCTACAAAGCTGTTGGCTCCCACTGCCAGCATGGAGCCACCCATCATGATGATCTGGTCCAGGGCGGAGTTGACACTGACGGCGGCAGTGGCGTTGGTGCCCAATGCACTGACAAAATAGGTGTCCGCCAGAGAATAGATGGAGTTGATGAGGAAGGCGATGATGGTGGGGATCGCCATCTCCGGTATGATCCGTGAGATGGGCGAGTTGAGCAGTTTGTTTTCCCGAAGAGTACGGTCGGTTCCCTGTTTTTCTTTCATGGTTGCTCCTTACACGCGACAGCGGATTTTTGTTAGATAGTACTGGTATTCTATCAGATTTGCCCACAAAAGGGAAGCCTTTCTAAAGTGTGAAAGTATTTTGAAAAATGCGAATTTTTCTATTGACAATTCAGGCTCGTTCTGCTAAACTAACTTTTGCTGTGGACAGACACCGCAAGACATGCTGGTATAGCTCAGCCGGTAGAGCAGCTGATTTGTAATCAGCAGGTCGGGGGTTCGAATCCGTCTACCAGCTCCAATTTTAAAACTTTATACGGAGGAGTTCCCGAGTGGCCAAAGGGGGCAGACTGTAAATCTGTTGCGTTTCGCTTCGGTGGTTCGAATCCACCCTCCTCCACCAAAAATACCGAGCATCCGTCAGGATGATCGGTATTTTTCTTCTAGGGCAGAAAAGCGAATCCACCCTCCTCCACTAAAAAGTACCGTCGCCAACTGGCGAACGGTACTTTTTCACTGCTAGTCAAAGGCCAGACCCAGATAGGCCCCTTCCGGCAATTTTCGATCCGCATTGGGGACAAGCCATTTTATCATGGCAAACTCCCATTTGCTGCGCTGTCCCGTATAAGGGTTGCGCACCCAATATTTTTTAGCCGGATGCCGTTTGGCAATGGCGGTAAGGACCGTATCCCTATCTCCTGTGGGAGATAGCAGTTCCTTAACATACACCTCATCTCCGGCCACTTCCACACAGACGCAGCCACACTCTCCCACCCGATACAGTCCGCCGCCGGACAGGGAACACACGCCCTGTTGATATTCCAGCGCGCTTTGGCTGTATGCCACATGGTCCGTTCCGTTCAGCAGCAGCTCCCGCAGCCGGCCATATTCCGCGGCGCTGACTTGTTCCAAGCTGATCTCCTGCTGGGAGGGGAGGGCAGTATATTCCTGCTGCTCCAATGCAAAGCACTCCTCAAAGCCGTTTTGAGCGAAAAACACGTGCAGGTCAGCTCGGGCGGGGACGGTAGTCACGCAGACGAAGCCCTGCTCCTTCAGCCATCGGTCGGCAAAGGAAAGCAGCTGCCCAGCCAGCCCTCTGCCCCGACAGTCGGGATGGGTGGCCACGGCATAGAGATAGGCCGAGGGATATACCGCACCCTGGGCGGACACGAGGGGCATATCAAACCAGGCCGTCATGGCCTGTACGACGTTATTTTCTTCCAGGACCAGCATCCGTTCAGGAGAATAATACCGTTGAAAAAAGTGGTCAATATAGTCATCCTCATCCCCAAAGGCCAGCTTCCACAGTTCCCGGAGGCGGGACACGTCCTGCACCTGCGAGGTTCTCAGTTGAGTCATGGCGTTCCTCCTGTAAAAAGTGCCCCCGCCGAAGCGGGGGCGCAGGTCTGCTTACAGTTCAGGGAAAATATCGCTCTTCTTGGGCATGATGATGGCGCAGATGATATAGCCCCAGAAGCCCAGGCTGGCGCACAGCGTCAGAAACACCCAGCCTACCCGCACCAGGGTGGGGTCAATTTCAAAATACTCAGCCACGCCGCCGCAGACGCCGCACAGCTTTTTGTCTGCTCCCTCTGTCTTGTACAATCTTTTTTTCATAAAAACACGACCTTTCTATGTTATGTCACGCTCCGCTGTCCGGCGCAGCCACAGCGACCGGATCAGCAAAGCCGTAGTGATGACGAACCAAATCTCCAGCGCACTGGACACCATCCCCACCGTTCCCAACAGTATGCCGGAGCCTGCCGCAATAGCGGCCCAAACCCAAATCAGCTCCCGGTATTTCCGAGAGATACGGCAGCACCGGATCAGGATCATCAGCAGTGCCAGCATAAGCAGCACACAGGCGGAAAAGGCCAGCAAGATATGCGCCTGTGCCGCCTTGGGAAAATGCTCAGGCAAGTAGGGCAGCAGCATCGCCCCTGCCAAACACAGGCAGGCCAGCGTACCGGCGCAGACCACCCACGTGCACCCTTCCAGCGTGCGGCAGATCAGCGTTAGCATGACCAGAAAATATGCCGCCAACAGTGTGCCCCACAGCACAAAGCCCCAAAACTGCCCCGTGCCAAGCAAGGCCAGCACGGAAAAGTTGGTGTCCAGCCAGTGTTCCCCGCCCGCGAAGAGCAGGGTATAGGCCGGGATCAGGAAACAGGCGTACAGGTCCAGAAGAACACGGCCCGCCCGATTTATTCTATGTCGCTTGCCCGGCGTCACGCCTTTGCCTGCACCGGCTCCAGCTGCCCGTCTGCGCCGAAGCAGACGCGCTGGATATCGTTTCCGGTGTTTTTGCGGATGTCGTCCAGACGGATGCCCTCGGTAATAGTGGACACCAGGGTGTAGGCCACACCGTGCCGCCTGGCACGGCCGGTGCGTCCGATGCGGTGGATATAATACTCGTTCTCGTCGGGTACGTCGTAGTTAAACACCACGTCCACGTCGTCAATATCAAGGCCACGGGCGGCCACATCGGTGGCAACCAGAACCCGCATCTGACCCTCACGGAACTTGTTCAGGGTCTTTTCCCGGACCCGCTGCTGAATGTCGCCGTGGATGGCCTCGCAGGTGATGCCCCGCATACGCAAAAGTCCGGCCAGCCGGTCGGTCATATTCTTGGTGTTGCAGAAGGCGATGGCGTGGTCATATCCGCCCAGCTCCAACAGCCGGGCCACGGTGTCCGCCTTCTCATTGCGGTCTACGTCCAGACGGTACTGGGCAATATCGGGCTTGTTCTGCTCGTCCGCCCGGACGGTGATCTCCACCGGGTCACGCTGGTATACCCAGGAGATGTCCATGACCTCACGGGAAATGGTGGCGGAGAACATACCCAGATTCTTTCTGCCCTTGATTTGGTCCAGAATACGGGTCACGTCCCGGACAAAGCCCATGTCCAGCATCCGGTCCGCCTCGTCCAGTACCACGGTGAGGACCTTGTCCACCCGGACGGTACGCCGCTTCATATGGTCCATCAGGCGGCCGGGGGTGGCAACCACGATCTGGGGCCGCTTTTTCAGTTGGGTGATCTGCTTGTCGATGGGCTGGCCGCCGTAGAGACACACGGTACGCACACCCTCTTTGAAGGCACACAGGTCACGCAGCTCTTCCTGGATCTGGATGGCCAGTTCACGAGTAGGGGCCAGTACCAGGGCCTGCACCTCGTCCACGGCGGGGTCCACATGCTCCACCATGGGGATGCCGAAGGCAAAGGTTTTGCCCGTTCCGGTGGGTGCCTTTGCAATGACGTCCTTCCACTCCATAAAGAAGGGGATAGCACCGGCCTGGACCGGGGTTGCCTGGACATAGCCCTTTTTGTCGATGGCACGCATGACCTCGGCCGACAGGCCCAATTGGTCGTAGCGCACAATGTCGTTGACGATCTCGCCGTTGATTTCCATGTTTATTCCTCCTATGTGTCTGATCCAAGGCCAACCACACTCAGACACACAGTCCGAAACGCCCTTTCTCCGGCGCGGCCTCAAATCCTATGGGCAAACTACCCATTTTGACATATTGTACCACAGCTTGCTTTGCTTTGCAATCGTTGACGGGCTACAGGAAATTATAATGAATTTCCATTTTTACCTCTACCAATTTCAAATCCGCTATGTTATAATGTGCAATTACGAGCATTGAATTAAAGGAGTTTATTTCCATGATTACAGTTACCGATCTGAGTTTAAATTACAGCGGCACGCCCCTGTTTTCTCATGTGGATCTGCAGTTTGACCGGGGCAACTGCTACGGCATTATCGGCGCAAACGGCGCAGGCAAGTCCACCTTTCTGAAGATCCTGTCCGGCGAATTGGAGTCTACCAGCGGTGAGGTGCATATCCTGCCCAACACCCGCATGTCCGTACTCAAGCAGACCCAGAACGCCTACGACGCCTACAACGTCATGGACACGGTCATCATGGGCAATCAGCGCCTGTACGACATTGGCAAGGAAAAGGAAGCCCTGTACGCCAAGGAAGAGATGACCGATGAGGACGGCATGCTGGCCTGCCAGCTGGAGGAGGAGTTCGCCGAGCTTGGCGGCTGGGAAGCTGAGAGCGATGCCAGCCGCATCCTGCAGGGACTTGGCATCGGCACTGACCTGCACTATAATGACATGGCCACCCTGGATGCCCGGCTGAAGGTGAAGGTCCTGCTGGCCCAGGCTCTGTTCGGCAACCCTGACCTGCTGATGATGGACGAGCCTACCAATAACCTGGACATTGACGCGGTCAACTGGCTGGAGGATTTCCTGCTGGACTTTGAGGGTACGGTTATCGTAGTTTCCCACGACCGCCACTTCCTGAACACCGTGTGCACCCACATCGTGGACATTGACTACAACAAGATCAAGATGTACGTGGGCAACTACGACTTCTGGTACGAGTCCTCCCAGTTGGTGCAGCAGCTCATCAAGAACCAGAACAAGCGCAACGAGGAGAAGATCAAGGAACTGCAGGACTTTATCTCCCGCTTCTCCGCCAACAAGTCCAAGTCCAAGCAGGCCACCGCCCGGCGCAAGCTGCTGGACAAGCTGACGGTGGAGGAGATGCCCGCCTCCTCCCGCCGTTACCCCTGGGTTGGTTTCTCCCCCGACCGGGAGGTGGGTAAGGACATTCTGTTTGTTACCGACGTGTCCAAGACCATCGACGGGGTCAAGGTGCTGGACAAGGTGAGCTTTATCGTGGAGCACGGCGACAAGATCGCCTTTGTGGGCGACAACGAGAACGCCCATACCGCCTTGTTCAAGATCCTTGCCGGGGAGATGGAGCCGGATGAGGGTACCGTCAAGTGGGGCCAGACCGCTACATTCTCCTACTTCCCCAAGGACAACACCAGCTACTTTGAGGGCTGTGACGACAATCTGGTGGAGTGGCTGCGCCAGTTCTCCCCTGACCCTCAGGAGCAGTTCCTGCGCGGTTTCCTTGGCCGGATGCTCTTCTCCGGGGACGAGGTGTACAAGCCTGTGAAGGTGCTGTCCGGTGGTGAAAAGGTGCGCTGTATGCTCTCCCGCATGATGATGTCCGGGGCCAACGTGCTTATGCTGGATCAGCCCACCAACCATCTGGATCTGGAATCCATTGCCGCATTGAACAAGGGTTTGGAGGCGGTCAAATGCAACATCCTTGTGGCCTCCCACGACCACCAGCTGGTGCAAACCGTTTGTACCCGCGTGTTTGACTTCACTTCCGAGGGCAAGCTCATTGACCGCAAGATGACCTACGACGAGTACCTGGAGAGCCAGAAGCCCCAATAAGCAGCATGGTCCCCCGCCTAATGGGCGGGGGACCATTTTTTACTTATTCAAATGCACATCAAAGGCTCTGACCCACTTTTGGGCGATGTACTCATGGAAGTTCAGGGTGGGATGCACGCCGTCCAGCGTCCAGTGTCCGGCGGGGTGCTGCTCCTCCAGCTCGTACAGGTCAAACTGCAGGGACAGGAAGGGCAGCTCGTGCTTGGCGCACAGCATCTGCACAGCCTCGGAGCGCATGGCCACGCCCTCTTCAAAAGCCTCCATCTGCTCCTGTGTTGCAGTTCCCTCGTTGACGAAGGGTTCCATGAGCATCACTTTCGTGTGGGGCAGTTTCTCTTTGATCTCGGTCAATAGGCTGTCATACACCTGCAGATAGGTGTCGATGTCCACGCCCCGGTCATACTTCAGTCCGTGCCAAACATCGTTGACACCCACCAGAATACTGATATAGTCCGGCTTCACGTCAAAGATATCCGCCTGCCGGCGCTCGTACAGATCAACTGAACGGTTTCCGCTGATGCCGCGGTTGATAAATTTGAACTGACCGGGATACTTCTCCTCCAGCAGCTTGGCCGCCAGCATGGCATAGCCGCTGCCCAGGCTTTTCGGGTCGTTCCGATCCCGGTCGCAGTCGGTGATGGAATCTCCCATGGATAAAATCACTTTCATTTTATCTCTCCTCTTTCCCCCGGAGCATGCGGGCCGATGAGGACATCGGCCCCTACCCCTGCCTTGTAGGGGGCGGTGTCCTCACCGCCCCGACTTAAGCCTCCCAACCCGACAGATAAGCCTTCTGCTCGTCCGTCAGTTCATCGATGGCCAGCCCCAACGCCGCCAGCTTGGTCACGCCGATTTGATAGTCGATTTCCTCCGGAATATCGTAGACCTTGACTTCCAACGCGTCCTTGTTCCTCACCAGCCACTCGGCGGCCAGTGCCTGCACCGCGAAGGACATGTCCATGATCTCCGCCGGGTGGCCATTGCCCGCCGCCAGATTCACCAGCCGACCATCGGCAATGACATTCAGCGTGCGACCGTCCGCCATACGGTAGCCCATGATGTTCTCCCGGCGGGCGATCTTTTCTACTGCGTTTTGTTCCAGCCACGCCACATCCACCTCGCAGTCAAAGTGACCGGCGTTGCACAGCAGGGCGTTATTCTTCATGACCGGGAAATGCTCCGGGGTGATGACATCCTTGCAGCCAGTGGCGGTGATGAACAGGTCACCCAGTGCTGCCGCCTGTGCCATGGGCATGACACGATAGCCGTTCATGGTGGCATCCAGTGCCTTGAATGGGTCCACTTCCGTCACGATCACGTCCGCACCCATGCCCTTGGCCCGCAGGGCAATGCCGCTGCCGCACCAGCCGTAGCCCGCCACCACCACGGTCTTGCCCGCCATGATGAGGTTGGTGGTGTGCAGAATGCCGTCCATCACGGACTGGCCGGTGCCGTACTTGTTGTCATAGTAATGCTTGGCCTTGGCGTCGTTCACCGCCATCATGGGACAGGGCAGCAGGCCCTCCCGCTCTCTGGCCTTCAGTCGGTGGATGCCGGTGGTGGTCTCCTCGCAGCCGCCCATGAGGCAGTCAGCATACTCTTTGCACTTGCCGCCCAGCAGAGCGATCAGATCGCCGCCGTCGTCAATGACAATGTGTGGGTGACATTTGAGGGTCTCCACCAGCAACTCCTCGTACTGCTCCGGGGTCACGCCGTGGATGCCGAAAGTCTCCACGCCCAGGCTGGCCACCGCGGCCGCCACGTCGTCCTGGGTGGACAGAGGGTTGCAGCCCGTGGCGTGCACTTCCGCGCCGCCTGCAGCCAGGCACAGGGCGAGGTAGGCCGTCTTGGCTTCCATGTGGATGGACATGGTGATCTTCTTGCCCGCGAAGGGCT
>JAZSJB010000106.1:0-3926 GCA_045534105.1 Lawsonibacter sp.
CACATTTCCGGCAAGCTGCGTATGAACTACATCCGCATCCTGCCCGGTGACAAGGTCACCGTGGAGATGAGCCCCTACGATCTGACCAAGGGCCGCATTACTTGGCGAACAAAGTAAGCGGAGCTGAACGGCTCCATTAACGGAAAATCGTGTAAAGCACGAAGGAGGTATTCTCAATGAAAGTCAGACCTTCTGTAAAGAAAATCTGCGAAAAGTGCAAGGTCATCAAGCGCAAGGGTCGCATCATGGTGATCTGCGAGAACCCCAAGCACAAGCAGCGTCAGGGCTAATCTGCCGACGCGACAGAAAGGAAGGAATATACTATGGCACGTATTGCTGGTGTCGATCTGCCCCGCGACAAGCGTGTGGAGATCGGCCTGACTTACATCTTCGGTATCGGCCGCAAGTCTGCCAATGACATCCTGGCCGCCACCGGCATCAACCCCGACACTCGCGTGCGCGATCTGTCTGAGGACGAGGTTTCTAAGCTGCGTGAGCACATCGACCACAACTACGTGGTGGAGGGTGACCTGCGCCGTACCGTCGCTTTTGACATCAAGCGTCTGATCGAGATCGGTTCTTACCGCGGTGTGCGTCACCGCAAGGGCGTGCCCGTCCGCGGCCAGCGCTCTAAGACCAACGCTCGTACCCGCAAGGGTCCCAAGAAGACCATTGCCAACAAGAAGAAATAAGTAGGAGGGATATAAAATGGCTGCCAAGACTACTGCGCGTAAGGGTGCTACCCGCCGCCGCAAAGAACGCAAGAATATCGAACGTGGCGCCGCCCATATCCAGTCCACGTTCAACAACACCATCGTTACCATCACCGACCTGCAGGGCAACGCTTTGTCCTGGGCTTCTGCCGGTGAGCTGGGCTTCCGCGGTTCCCGTAAGTCCACTCCCTTCGCTGCCCAGACTGCCGCTGAGACCGCTGCTAAGGCCGCTATGGAGCACGGTCTGAAGACCGTTGAAGTTTACGTTAAGGGTCCCGGTGCCGGCCGTGAAGCCGCCATCCGCGCCCTGCAGGCCGCCGGTCTGGACGTCACCATGATTAAGGACGTTACCCCCGTTCCTCACAATGGTTGCCGTCCTCCCAAGCGCCGTCGTGTCTGATTGATAGGAGGTATATTGATATGGCAAGATATACTGGTGCGGTGTGCAAGCTCTGCCGCCGCGAGGGTCAGAAACTGTTCTTGAAGGGCGAGCGCTGCTACACCGGCAAGTGCGCCCTGGACCGCCGCTCCTACGCTCCCGGTCAGCACGGCCAGGCCCGTATGAAGAAGGCTTCCGAGTACGGTAAGCAGCTGCGCACCAAGCAGGTTGCTAAGCGTTACTACGGCGTGTTGGAGAGCCAGTTCTATCACTATTTCGAGCTGGCTGAGAAGATGCCCGGCGCCGCCGGTGAGAATCTGCTCACCCTGTTGGAGAGCCGTCTGGACAATGTGGTGTACCGCATGGGTCTGGCCTCCTCTCGTGCCGAGGCCCGTCAGCTGGTGGGTCACAAGCACTTCTCCGTTAACGGCCGTACCGTTAACATCCCCTCTTTCCTGGTGAAGCCCGGCATGGTCATCGCTCTGCGCGAGGGCAGCCGCTCCCTGGACAAGATGAAGGCTATCATCGAGGCCAACGGTTCTCGTCCTGTTCCCGCTTGGCTGGATATGGACAAGGCCAACAGCCAGGCTACCGTTGTGGCTCTGGCTAAGCGCGAGGATATCGATCTGCCCATCCAGGAGACCCTCATCGTCGAGTTGTACTCCAAGTAAGCAGCCCATCCCAACGCAACCAAACACACATCGCGTGTATGGCCGCCTAAAGGCGGCGATACCCGCCAATAATAAAGGAGGGTTTTTGCATGATCGAAATCGAAAAGCCCCGGATCGAAGCTCTGGATCTGGCCACCGACGGCACCTATGGCAAATTCGTCTTGGAGCCCCTGGAGCGCGGCTACGGAACCACCATCGGCAATAGCCTGCGTCGTGTTCTGCTGTCCTCTCTCCCCGGTGTGGCTGTGACCTCCATTAAGATCGACGGCATCCTCCACGAGTTCTCCACCATCGAGGGCGTCAAGGAAGATGTCACGGAGATCGTCCTGAACATCAAAGGCCTCATCGCCAAGATCAACGGCGAGGGTCCCAAGGTTGCCTATATCGAGGCCGAGGGTCCCTGCGAGGTGACCGCCGCTTCCATCAAGTGTGATAGCGAAGTGGAGATTCTGGATCCCGATATGCACATCGCTACTCTGAGCGAGGGCGGCCGTCTGTTTATGGAGCTTACCCTGGATAAGGGCCGTGGCTATGTGCCCGCCGACCGTAACAAACAGCTGATGAACCCCGTGATCGGTGTCATCCCCGTGGATTCCATCTACACCCCCGTGGTGAAGGTGAACTACACCGTGGAGAACACCCGCGTGGGACAGATCACCGACTATGACAAGCTGACCCTGGAGGTATGGACCAATGGTGTCCTGCACGCTCAGGAGGCTGTGGCTTTGGGTGCCCGCGTGCTTACCGAGCATCTGAACCTGTTTGTGGATCTGTCTGCCGACACGCTGGATGGCAGGTCCATTCTGGTGCAGTCCGACGACAATCCCAAGACCACCGTCCTGTCTATGGCCATCGAGGAGCTGGATTTCTCTGTGCGTAGCTTTAACTGCCTGAAGAGAGCCTGCATCCACACGGTGGAAGATCTGATCAGCAAGACTGAGGCCGACATGATGAAGGTCCGTAACCTGGGACGCAAGTCCTTGGAGGAAGTTATCAACAAGCTGGAGTCCCTGGGCCTGGCCCTGCGCGACGACGAAGAATAATCCCACATTCCGACCATCGGTCGGATGTAGAACGATAAGGAGTGAATATCCATGCCCGGTACGAGAAAGTTAGGCAGACCTACTGCCTCCCGTATGGCTATGTTGCGTGCGATGGTTACCTTCCTGCTGGAGAACGGCAAGATCGAGACCACCGTCACCCGCGCTAAGGAAGTGCGTTCTTTGGCTGAGAAGATGATTACTCTGGCTAAGGAGCCCACCCTGCACAACAAGCGTCAGGTGTTTGCTTTCGTGACCAAGGAGTCCGTCAGCAAGAAGCTGTTTGACGAGATTGCTCCCAAGTATGCAGATCGCAACGGCGGTTACACCCGCATCATCAAGACCGGCGCCCGTCGTGGCGACGCGGCTGAGATGGCCATCATCGAGCTGCTGTAATCAGCGGTTAGAAAGCGGATCAAAAGGGCCTACCCAATTTCGGGTAGGCCCTTTTTTTGCGCGTGCACCTTGTCTTGCCTCCCCTTGTCAGGGGAGGGGGGTAGTTGCCGCAAACACAAATTGCGGACAAAAACACCACATCCCATCCCATTTTCCCGCAAAATGGGGAAATCTGTCGAACGAAAATCGCTAAAATTTCCATATATCCGTCGAATGGGCTTGATTTTTGCCCCATAAAATGGTACTATATCCTTGCGAGACGAACTTCATAGCAACAAATTGGTTGGCAAGCATTTTTACTTCGGTAAAAATGCTGGCTTATTTACGCTTGCCACCTGGTTTGTTGTAAATAGTTTGTCTCGCAGCAACGTAGCCAAGCATTTTTCGGGTGTGCGGCTTCGGTTGCGCACCTTTTTTATTTGGGGGACAAACACTATGAGCGAGCCGTTTGTTATTTATCGCAACATTGACGGTGCGGGACGCATCGTGATTCCCAAAGACCTGCGACAGGCGCTGGGGCTGACCGCCGGGGACGAGGTAAGCCTGCGTATCACCGAGGGCGGCATTTTGCTTAGCCCCACGCAAACGGAATAAGAATAGCAAAGAGGGGAGAAATCCCCTCTTTTTTTGTTGTAAGCGAAAACCCCCGGCTGTGCCGGGGGTTGCGTATAGCTTTCAGCGTTCCCTATCCTCTCCCTCTGGGAGAGGTGGCACGCGAAGCGTGACG
>JAZSJB010000118.1:0-6890 GCA_045534105.1 Lawsonibacter sp.
TTGGCGTTGGTGGGGTAGTAGACGTTCTCCAGAGGCATACGCAGCTTCTCGTCGATCTGATAGTACAGGTACTTCAGCATGGAGTGAGCGAAGCCGGCCTCGTAGGTGACAGGGGCGATGTTGCCGTCCTGGTCAGCCCACTCGTCCTCAGCAAACAGGGACACCTTGGAGCAGTCGATCTGGAAGTAGTTGATCAGCTGAGCCAGGGGGATGTAGGTGTCGGGCTCGGGGTTGCCCAGGATCATGGAGAAGGGACGGCCAGCCTCGGCGGCTTCCTTCAGGCGGGAGAACAGGGTGGCGATCAGGACAGGATGGGGGTTCATCATGACCTTGACGTTAAATTCAGGATGCCACCAAGCCTCGCGCTTCTCCAGATCTTTGCCGCTGAGCTTGCGGACGCGCTCGCAGACCTCTTTGTCCTTGAAGGGGACGAAGTCGGCGGGCTGGAAGTCAAATTTGGTTGCGGGATCGACTTTAATCATTGGAGATCATTCCTTTCCAAAATAATGGTAACCTGATTTTACCATAGATTTTCATGCTTTGCAAGGACAAGCTATCCCCTTATCTTGCTTTTCTGCGCCGGGGGTTCGGGAGGATATCCCCTTTTCTTGCTCTTATTGGGATGGTTCCGAAGCGAACAGCTGCTTGGTTCGATGCCGGGCTACCAGGAGGGTGCACAGATGGACAACAGTGGTTGCCGCCCAGGTAACGGGATAAGCGATGTAGATATTTTCGGGGCAGGGATTTGCGCGGAACACGGTGCCCATCCACACCAACCGCAGTCCGCACACGCCTACCACCGTGACCGCCATGGGCACCACGGACCAGCCCATGCCGCGCAGGGTGGCCGTGCATACGTCCATGGCCGCGCCCAGACACAGGAAGGGGATAACACAGCGCAGGCGCAGCTGTCCTTGGGCCACCACGCCGGGATCGTTGGTAAACAGGCGCAGGAGGTGACCGCCGGCGGTCACCGTTACTACGGACACCAGTATGGCGCACAAAAAGGAGTAGGCCTGACACCACAGGAATGACTGGCCCACCCGTTTGAGCTGTCTAGCACCATAGTTCTGGCTGACAAAGGGCATGGCCGCGTAAAAGAAGGCCCCGGAGATCTGGTAGCAGATGTTCTCGATGGTTATGGCCGCGCCCGAGCCGGCAATGACCACATCCCTGTACTGTTCCATGGCATCCAGTGAGTTAATGGAAGACTGAATGACCGTATTGGACAGGGAAAACATGGAGGTTTGCAGGCCTGCGGGAATACCGATGCGCGCGATCTGTCCCAGCGCACCCCAGCGGATGCGCAGCTGACGCAGATCCAGATGCAAGTTCCCGTCTTCCCGCTGCAGACAGCGCACTGTAAGCAGGGCACTGACCCACTGGGAAGCAACCGTGGCGATGGCCACGCCCGCCACACCCATGCCGAATCCGATCACGGAGACCAAATTGAGTACCACATTAATGATACCAGCCAGGGTCAGGAAGTACATGGGCCGCTTGGTGTCGCCGTTGGCCCGCAGGATGGCGCTGGCGAAGTTATACACCAGCGTAGCGGGAACGCCAAAAAAGTAAATGCGCAAATAAATCAGAGATAGGCCCTTGACGTTGTCCGGGGACTTGATCAGGGTCAGCAGGCCCGGGGAGGCCAGAATGCCGATTCCCATCAGCCCAACGCCGCACACCAGCCCCAGCGTGATGCAGGTGTGGACGATATCTTCCACACGCTCGTTCTCCCGGGCCCCCAGAGCCCGGGCAACGACCACGTTGGCACCGCCGGACAGGCCCATAAAAATAGCCAGCAACAGATTCACCATAGATGTGGTGGAGGTCACCGCCGCCTGAGACAGGTCACCGGCGAACTTACCAACCACGATCACGTCGGCCAGATTGAACATCATCTGCAGCACGTTGGCCGCCATCAAAGGCAAGGCAAAGAGCAGGATCTTTTTGCCCAGAGGCCCGCTGCACATGTCAATGGAATAGGGTTTGCTCATAAATCAGCACCTCTTGCAAGCTGTAAAGCGCACTTAAATTTCCTGCCGGGTCAGCATGCCGCACAAGTCCTCGGCATATTGGGCAAGGCCCGCGCGGATGCGCAGGCAAAGCGCCTGCAATGAGAATTCGCTCCCGATCAGCAGCCCTTCAATAGCCGGTGCCAGTTCCCAGTCCATGGCATCGGAATAGACCTTGGCCTGCACCACCACACCGGACTCCACCTGCAGCTGCAGCTGGATGCTTCCCCAGTCAAAGCGCTCCTCACACTCGAAGGACAGGGGGAGCCGGGGACCGTACAGCCAGTCCCGGCTGCCGTTGCGCACCCGCAGCCGCTCCACCGTTTCCGGGTCCAACCGACTCTCGTCCGCCCGCTCCAAGGGCAGTGCGTAGACCGCGGCAAAGGCGTTCTCCATGGCTTGGGCCATTCTTTCGCAGGTCAAGCCGGGCACAAGCTGTACCAGATTGACCACCCGGGAGCGCACGGACTCCACTCCCTTTGCCTGAAGTTTGGCCTTGGAGGGGCTGAGGTAACGGGCAAGCTTTTCTCCGTCCACATCCACCAGCAGGGTGCCGTGGTGATAGGCTTTGCCCTTGCTGTGGTAAAAGGCGTTGCCGGAAAACTTGCGGCCGTCTGCCAGCACGTCATTGCGGCCGGAGCGCGCCACATTCAGGCCCAGGGTGCGGCAGGCCGTTTCGATGACGGCCAACTGGCGGTCCAGGTCGTAATCTTCCTCGTTCATCAAAAAGGTGAAGTTCAGGTTGCCCAGGTCATGGAACACCGCACCACCTCCGGACAGGCGGCGGGCCAGACGGCCACCTTCCCCCTCCAGCAAAGAGGTGCGGCACTCCTTCCACGGGTTCTGATTGCGTCCGATAACCACCGTGTTCTGATTCTGCCACAGGTAGAGGATGCACTCGCCCGGCTGCACCGTCTCCATCAGATACTCCTCCACCGCCAAGTTGTGGTAGGGGTCGGTACAGTCCGTGCGGAACAGTTTGATCTTATTAACCATAGCGCTTCCTCAAAACAACTTACTCAGCGGCATCCTGGCCCAGCTTGCGCATCTGCGCAATGCACTCGGCGGGGACTTCGGCCTTGTAAACAGAACTGCCGGCCACCAGCACGTTGGCACCCGCTTTCACGCAGGCAACGGCGGTGTTCAGGTCCACGCCGCCGTCCACCTCCAGCTCGCAGGCGGGGTTATGCTTGTCCAGCAGGGCGCGGATGGCGGCCACTTTGGGCATCATGTGCTCCATGAACTTCTGACCGCCGAAGCCCGGCTCCACCGTCATGACCAGAACCATGTCGCACTTGTCCACGAAGGGAAGGATGGCCTCGGCTGGGGTGTTGGGCTTGACCACCACGCCGGACTTTTTGCCCTTGGCCCGGATCTTGTCCAGAGCGGCGTGGATGTTTTCTTCGGTGTCACTCTCCACATGGACGGTGACAATGTCCGCGCCTGCATCGCAGAACACGTCCACGTAGCGCACAGGCTCGGTGATCATCAGGTGCACGTCCAGCACCTGCTCCGTCAGAGGCCGGATGGCCTTAATGATGTGGGGGGCAATGCCGAAGTTGGGGACAAAGTGGCCGTCCATCACGTCCACGTGGATGTATTCCGCGCCTTCGATCTTTTTGATCTCGCCGGTCAGGTCGGCGTGGTTGGCGGCGAACAGAGAGGGGGCGATTTTGATATTCATAGCAATTCTCCTCGTTTGGTTTTAAAAAGGGCTTGCCTCAGTTGAGACAAGCCCTTTTTTGTTTTCGTGATAAAGCGGATTCAGCGCTTCTTCCACTCGTCGTACTGCTCCATGTAAGCCTTCTCCTCAGCGGGGAACTTACGCAGAGTGTTGACCACCTCGCCGTTGTTGTCCTTGCGGTCGTTGACATCCTCGGTGGTGCCCATGATGGTCACGTTGGCCTGACGATGACGGGCGCGGACGTGGTCCCAGTCGATGAAGTAGATGTGAGCGAACTCGCCGCCGTCCAGCTTGCCGTCCTTGATGGTCATGGTCTCGCTGCGGCCGAAGAAGACGGAACGCAGGTGGCCGTCGGTGTTCATGGAGGTGAAGTTGCCGGGCTCGTTCACGTAGCGGCCGAACTGAGCGTGGACGGGGCCGGGATGACGGTAGTCACCCTCGTTGGTGTAGTCGGGGATCATCTTGCGCATGATGTCCAGCAGGTCATGCTGCAGGTACTCCAGATCGAAGGTGTCGAAGTCGTGGGAGCACTCCTGGACCATGACGGAGCAGGTGGTGTGGTGGGAGACGATGGCGCAGGTGCCGTTCTTCACGCCGGACTCAGCCACGATGTTCATCACATCGGTAGAGATGTCGTGGAAGGTGGGGACCCAGCCGCGGGACTGCAGTTCGATTTCCTTCTTAAAAACCTTGAATTCCATTTTTAAATACCTCCAGTATTTTTATGTATTCTTTTTAAGCGGTCTGCCGCTTGGTTTCAATTACTTGTGACGCTCGTCCCAGGCCTTGCGCACGGCGGCGATCATCTCGTCCACCATGGCGGCGCGGTCAGCAGCCTTGGCAACACCGGAAGAGGAACCGGTGGCATCGGCACCGGCGATGATGGTGTTATATACGTCCTCGCCATTGGCAATGCCGGCGGCGGTGAGCACCAGAATGTCCTTGTTCACGTTCTTCACAGCGTCGGTGGCAGCCTTAACGTACTCGGGACCCACGCTGACACCGGTGCCGATGAGCTCAGAGGGCTCGGCAACAATGATGTCGGGGTTCAGAGTGGCGATCTTGCTGGCGTCGGCCATGGAGTCGGCACACACGATGGTGGTCAGACCCACTTCCTCGGCGCGTTTGATGGTCTCACCCAGCACCTCGAAGGTGACGGGCTTCTCCACATGGTTGAGCATAACGCCCTCAGCGCCTGCGGCGACCAGGGACTCGGGCAGAATGTCGGCCAGGCCGCGGCCGGGGTAAATGGGGTCCATGTGGGGGGCAAAGACGTGCAGACGCTTGGTGGCGGCCTTTACCCGGGCGATCTCCACCACGGGGGTGGTGAAGATGATGTCTACATCATATTTCTCAGACGCGGCGTCCGCGGCGATCGCCAGATCGATCACATCCTGACCATACAGGTAGGACTTGGGGCCGATTTCAAAAAACGGAGCCTTAATGGAACACTTTTTCATTTCGTGTCCCTCCTTTCTTTCGCAAAATATTATAGGCTTACAGGCAGAAATAGTCAATTACAATTTCCCTTCTATTTCGATTTTTTCCTAATTTGGTTTGTTTTTCAAAATAAGACTGTCCAAAGGAGGAAATGTCGTGTATAATGTAAGTTGAATTTTTCCGGTCTGCCCATCCCGGACCGGGTATTATGTACAGGAGTGATCAACATGATTAAAAAGGAAGCCATTCAGGCCGCCCGCGCCGCCTACGATATTGAGGCCGCCTGCATCACCGAGATGAAGGAATTTGTGGACGACGAGCAGTTTGCCAAGGCCATTGAGCTGCTCAGCAATGCCGAGCGCATCGGCACCTGCGGATGCGGCCACTCCGGCATCATCTGCCAGCATATGGCCCATCTCATGTGCTGCATCGAGCGCCCTGCCCGTTTCATTTCCCCTGCCGAGGCTGTGCACGGTGCCAGCGGCTTTTTGCAGAAGGGCGACGTGATGATTTTTGCCTCCCGGGGCGGTAAGACCAAGGAACTGCTGCCCATCGTGGATATTTGCAAGGCCAAGGGCGTGTCCATCATTTCCGTGACCGAGAACATGGAGTCTCCCCTGGCTCAGGCCGCCGATGTGGTCCTGAAGCAGCACGTCAACCGTGAGACCGACAAGTGGAACGCCCAGGGCACCACCTCTACTACTGCCCTGTGCATGATCTTCCACGCTCTGCAGGCCGCCGTCATTGAACAGACCGGCTATCAGGCCGAGCAGTTCGCTCTGATCCATCCGGGTGGAGCTGTGGGTGAGCGCCTGAACCAGAAGCCCCTGCAGATCTGATCCCACAAGCGAAACGGAGTTGTCGATTATGTACATTGGCATTGACTTGGGCAGCACCAACATCAAGGCTGCTGCCTATGACCGCAATCTGAACCTCATCGACATGCGAAGCCGCCCCGTGGTCTACATCCGGGAAAACGGGTTTGTGGAGTTTGATGCGGAGAAGTATTATGACGAGCTGCTGAACCTGGTCAGAGATATCGTCACCGCCAACAAGATCCAGTCCATCGCCGAGATCGCCTTCACCGGCCAGGCCGAGTCCCTGGTGGTGGTGGATAAGCAGGGCAAAGCACTGATGAACGCCATCTCCTGGATGGATGAGCGCTCCGTGAAGGAGTGCGAGGTGCTTTCCGCACAGTTCTCTCCCGAACTGTGCGAGCGCGTCACCGGTCAGCAGGCCGTGCTGCCCACCTGGCCCGCCACCAAGATCCTGTGGCTGCAGAACAACCGCCCCGATGTGTTCAAGGCCGCGGACTGCTACATGCTGCTCAAGGACTACATCGTCTACCGGCTGACCGGCAGGCGTACCTGTGACATGTCCATTGCCACTTTTTCCTTCTACTTCAATATTTTTGAAAAGTGCTACTGGAAGGAGATGCTGGAGGCCATTGACGTGCGGGAGGAGCAGCTGCCCGAACTGGTGGAGCCGTGCAGCGTGGTGGGCAGCCTGACCGCCCAGGCGGCCCAGGCCATGGCCCTGGCTACAGGAACCAAGGTGAACACCGGTACCCTGGACCACTTTGCCGGCATGATCGGAACCGGCAACACCACCGTGGGCGGAATCACCCTGTCCACCGGCACGGTGATGGCGCTGGCCGCCATGTCTGCCGAGCCCGCTCCCCGGGACAGCGGCATCGCCATGCACTACGGCTTTTTGCCCGACACCCATGTGATGCTCCCCGTGGCCGAAAG
>JAZSJB010000098.1:0-14179 GCA_045534105.1 Lawsonibacter sp.
TACGAAAAGGACACAGAAAACCACAATCTGGCCGAGTGTATCATCGCCAAGAACCGTCATGGTGAAACTCGGACCGTGGAACTGCAGTGGCTGCCCGAGTACACCACCTTCGCGGGTATCGACCGCTCCCACGAGGAATACTAAATGGCTGGCCGGAATCTTCCCGCGGCCGAAGCCTTATGCCGTGAATACCACATGCTCCCCTCGGGCGGGCACGTGCTGTGCGCCGTATCCGGCGGAGCGGACTCCGTGTGTCTGCTCCACTGGCTGAACGGTCTGCGCACACAATACGGCTTCACCCTGACCGTCGCCCATTACAACCACAACCTGCGCGGGGATGAATCCCGGCGTGACGCGGACTTTGTGCGCTCCTTTGTGGAAACGTGTTGTCCCGGAGTGGAGCTCATCCTGGGCTCCGGTGATGTGGCCAAACAGGCCACACAGACCAAAGCCGGCATTGAAGAGACTGCGCGGGAGATGCGCTACGCCTTTTTGCAGGAGGCCGCCCTGCGGGTGGGCGCGGACACCATTGCCACCGCCCATAATGCCGAGGACAACGCGGAAACTGTGCTGCTCCACCTGATCCGGGGCAGCGGACTGCGGGGACTGACAGGCATCCCGCCCCGGCGCGGAAATACCGTACGCCCCCTGCTGACCACCCGGCGGGCCGATATCGAAGCATACCTGCGTATTTACGGCCTGCCCCATGTAGAGGACAGTTCCAACACCGACCAGCGCTATGCCCGCAACCGGGTACGCCACCAGCTGCTTCCCCTGCTGGAAACCATGCAGCCCCGTTTTGTCGACCACATGACCCAAACAGCCCATCTGCTGTCACTGGACGAGGACTGCCTTGTCTCCCGGTCCCGGGAGCTGCTACCCCTACCCCAAGCCATCCCAGCCGGTCTGTCTGCCCATGCCCCCTCCATCGCCAACCAGCCCGATGCGCTGGCCGTGCGGATGGTCCAGCAGCTGCTGGACAGCTTGAACGGGGACGGAGGAAAATGTACCCAAGCTCATCTCCAGGCCATACTTTCCCTGTGCCGCGGTACGGACCCCTCCGCCCAAATCTCTCTGCCCGGCGGTGTTCTCGCCCGGCGGGTCTATGACCGTTTGGAACTCGTCCGGGAGGACGGCCCGCAGACCTTCGACCCTGCCCGGCTCTCCCTACCGGGAGACACCGTTCTCCCCAGCTGGACCTTCACTGTCCGGCAAACAACTTATGCTTCAGACTCCCAAACCCCCTATTCTTTTTATCTGTCCTGTGATAAGGTAGGATCTGAACTGACCCTTCGCTCCCGCCGCATCGGGGATATGCTGGCCCGGCCCGCCCGTCCCCGGAGACCCCTAAAAAAAATACTCATTGACGAGAAAATTCCCCGCTTTATGCGGGATACTATCCCTGTGCTGGACTGCGGCGGCCGCGTGGCCGCGGTGGCCGGACTGGGTCCGGACTCGGACTTTTTCCCCGTCCCCGGAGAAACATGCTGGCATATCATCTGTACTTCTCACATAAAGAAAGGAAGTTTTTGACATGATGGAACACGACATTCAGGAGATCCTGTTTTCACAGGAACAGCTTGACCGGCGTGTCAGCGAAATTGCCGAGCAGATCAACCGTGACTACGCTGATAAGGAGATTCTGCTGGTCAGCGTACTGCGCGGCTCCTTTATCTTCATGGCCGACCTGGCCCGCAAGATCACCCGTCCCTGCCGCATTGACTTTATGTCCGTATCCTCCTATGGCAAGGGGACCTCTTCCTCCGGTCAGGTGCAGATCACCAAGGACCTGTCTGAGGACATCTCCGGCCTGCATGTCATCGTGATCGAGGACATTCTGGACTCAGGCAATACCCTGAGCTATCTGCTGCGCATTCTGGAGCAGCGCCACCCCGCCTCCATCCGCCTGTGCACCCTGCTGGATAAGCCGGACCGCCGCAAGGTGGAGGTGACCGTACACTACTCCGGCTTCACCATTCCCGACGCCTTCGTGGTGGGCTATGGTCTGGACTACGCCGAGCGCTACCGCAACCTGCCTTACATCGGCATTCTCAAGCCGGAGGTATATTCCTGAGAAGGGATGTGTTTTTTCTGAAGCGCTTTTCCCCCAAGGATATCGTCTTTTATCTCATGGTCATCCTGCTGTTGTCCGGCACCATGTCTGCCCTGCGAAATCTGGACAAAGCACCCGACCCCACCTACGCTCAGATCCGCCTGCTCTTCGAGCAGGAGAAGGTCTCCTCCTTCACGGTGGAAGACAACACCCTGACACTGACCCTGCGGGACCTTCCGGAGGATGAGGCCACACTCGCCTACCCTCTGGCTGATTTTTCCGTGTTTTATACCGATCTGCACGAGCTGATTGACCATCAGTGGCGTGAGGGCATCATCACGGACTACGACTATCCTGCCGGTCTTGTCCTTCCCTGGTGGGTGGACCTGATCCCCTATGTGATCCTCATCGCGGGGTTCTTCCTGTTCTGGCGGCTCATGGCCGCCCGACAGGGCGGCGGCAGTCCCCCCAATTTCAACCGCGCCCGCACCAAGACCCTGTCCGATCAGGGGACCCGCGTCACCTTTGACGATGTGGCCGGTGCCGAGGAGGAAAAGGAAGAGCTTCGGGAGCTTGTAGACTTTCTGCAGGACCCTCAGCGCTTTGTTCAAATGGGCGCCCGCATCCCCAAGGGCGTCCTGCTGGTCGGCCCTCCGGGCACGGGTAAAACGTTACTTGCCAAGGCCGTGGCCGGGGAAGCCGGTGTGCAGTTTCTGTCCATCTCCGGCTCCGACTTTGTGGAACTCTATGTAGGCGTGGGCGCAAGCCGGGTGCGCGACCTGTTCGATCAAGCCAAAAAGTGTTCTCCCGCCATCGTCTTTATTGACGAGATCGACGCCGTGGGCCGCCGCCGTGGTGCCGGACTGGGCGGCGGACACGACGAACGGGAACAGACCCTGAACCAACTGCTGGTGGAGATGGACGGCTTCGGCTCCAATCAGGGCGTCATCGTTATGGCCGCCACCAACCGCCAGGACATTCTGGACCCGGCTCTGCTCCGCCCCGGCCGCTTCGACCGGCAGATCTATGTGGGTCTGCCGGATATCAAGGGCCGGGAGGATATCTTAAAGGTCCATGCCCGGAAAAAGCCGCTGGGCGAAGACGTGGACCTTTCCAAGCTGGCAAAGGCCACCTCCGGTTTCACCGGGGCAGATCTGGAAAACCTGCTGAATGAGGCGGCCCTTCTGGCTGCCCGGGGACAGCGTCCCTTCATCAACATGGAGGACCTGCACCAGGCCATGCTCAAGGTCATCGCCGGCCCGGAGAAGAAAAGCCGCGTGGTCACCCCCCACGCCCGGAAGCTTACCGCCTACCATGAGGCGGGCCACGCCATCGTCATCCACTCCCTGCCCACCCAGGACCCGGTGCACCAGATCACCATCGTCCCCCGAGGTCCTGCCGGCGGCATGACCATCTCCCTGCCCCAGGAGGACAAAGCCTTCCTGTCCAGGCGGGAACTGACTGAGCGTATTGCTGTTTGTCTGGGCGGCCGGGTAGCGGAACAACTGGTGCTGGGCGACATTTCCACCGGTGCCTCCAACGACCTGCAAAAGGCCTCTGCCACCGCTCGGGCCATGGTCACAAAATACGGCATGAGCGAAAAGCTCGGCTCCATCGCCTACGGAAACGAGAGCGACGAGGTATTTATCGGCCGTTCCATGACCCAGACCCGCACCTACTCCGAGGAGGTGGCCAGTCTTATTGACCGGGAGGTCAAGGAGATCATAGACAGCGCCTATAAGCGCTGCGAAGAGATCCTCACTGCCCGCCGGGCCGAGCTGGAGCTTACCGCCCGCTATCTTCTGGAGCACGAAACCATGGACGCAGATGTCTTTGAAAAAGTGTTTTCCCAACCTGATGCACCGGAGTTCACCTCCCTGCCCACGCAGTCCTAAAACATACCGGGGCCGTTCACAAAACGTGAACGGCCCCGGTTTTTATAGTTCCTTCAGTTCCTTCCATGTATCCTGAATGGTTTTTTGCGGAAGATAGACCCGGGCAAGCTCCATAAGCTGCCCCAGCGTCAGAGACCGGCCTGCGGACAGCATAGGGTGTTTCATCCATTTCCCGAAGCGCCGCTGAAACACCGCACGGGCCTTTTCATTGTCCAACAGTTCGCCCACAGTGATGGTGTTGTTTCTCAGATCCAAGAGATCACCTCCGTTATACTCTATGCTCCCGCCCGAAAATCTTGACTTGCCACGCCAGTGTGACCCGCAGTGCATAACCTGTATTCCTGTGGGGCATACTGTCAGGCGGAGGTGTGAATCATGGAAAACAACAACAGCATTAAATGTACCGTTACTAACTGCGCCTACCACAGCAAATCTCAGAACTACTGCTCCCTGCCTGAGATCCAGGTGGGCTGCTGCTGCGGCAATGTCACCGACTGCGAGGGCACCGAGTGTGCTTCCTTCCGACTGGAGGGCAACGGCGCTCACTGACGGTAATCAGCAAAAAGGAACGCGGATGCATCTGCACCCGCGTTCCTTTTTATATTACATTCAGTCCGTAAAATCCCATGAGCGCCAACGCCATAAGACCGGCAGTGAGCAGTTGGATGGGCAGTCCCCGGAACACTTTTGGGCAGTTGTCAAAGCTGGCCTGGTCCTGCATTCCGGTAAAAATGACCAGCACACCCAAAATGCCCACGCCGCTGGCCAGTGCATACAGCAGGGCCTGTGGCAGGGAAAAGCTGCGCAACGTGATAATAAAGGCCACCCCCATCACCGCACAGTTGTACACGGTGTGCGACAGGTATTCGTTCAGGTGCCGGTACAGCACCGGAAAAAACAACCGAAGTCCCTGTCGCACCAGTTCCACTGCTCCAAGCACCACCAGCGCATATGTCAGAATACGCAGATGCTCTATGGCAAAGAATCGCAGAACAAAGGTGTTCACCAGCCAGGAGAGCAGAGCCGTGACCACCATGACCAGAGTAATGCTGACTCCCATGCGCCAGGCGCTCTCCTCCGTCATAATGGTCTGCTTGGGCCAGCCCATGCCAAGGCATCGGACCAGCACCATGTTCTCTGCCAGAATGGCGATGAGCACCAAACCGATCACCTGGATCATTTTCTTCTCACCCTCCTCACACGTCTCCGTCCACAAACTCTACATCACCGGCATCCAGCCGGGCGGCGATGTACAGTGCCTTATTCACCCCGGCAGTGATGGCCCGGCAGGTGTCCGTGGCTCCGCTGATGGCATCCACAGAGTTCCTGCCCTGGTCACGGACGGTGCCGGACAGTCCCACATATCTGCTCAGATATCCTGCCTGCACCGCCTGGCCGCCAATGACAGCGTGCTCGCTGTGGTCGGTAACAGCCACGCCGGTGACTTCACCGTTCACGTCCACACCCACCACCATGGTAATCACGCCGCCAAAACCCTGCACTTCCACCTCTACACAGTAGCCCACCATTTCCTCGGCATTATAGCCGGCCAAAATGCTCAGCGCATCCTCTGCCACAAAAGGTGTCTCCGTGGCCATGGTAGCCGCAGGCATCACCCGGGCCAGCATCTCATGCCGCTGGCGATTCTCCCGAATGGCGATAGTCCGGCTGGTGGCCCTGTCTACAAGGCAAACACACAGTACCGCAGCAAGGATAAAGGCCGTCAGACAACCGACATTCCGAAGCCAGGCCCGGATCCGGTCCAGATCCCGCTCTCCGGGCATCGTACCCTTGGGATAGCTCTCCTTCTTGGGCGGCAGAGTTGGACGCAGCTTGCACAGCCGATCCAGCAGTCGGCCCAGCCACTGTTTTGTTTCCGTCAAGGGCTTAACACCGAACCTTCTGGGCAGGCCCACCCGGTCCAGCAGCCATACGCAGCAGTTCATGGTCAGGATGGAAAAGCCCACACCGTCGGGGTAGGATCCAAAATAGCGCAGCACTACCGTCAGGCAGCCACAGCCCACACCGTACAGCAGCTGTCCCCGTGGTGTCACCGGGGAGGTGGCATGATCCGTGGCCATGAAGATCGCACCCAGCAGCAGTCCACCGCTGAGCAGGTTATAAACCATCCATGTGCCCCCATCCGCCTGCCCCCTGGGAAACAGGAAGGTAAGCACCGCCACTGTTCCCAAAAATGCACCGGGAACTCGCCAGGAAATGACCCTGCGGCACAGCAGGTACAGTCCGCCCAGGATCAGCATAAAGGATGCGACCTCTCCCATCGCCCCGCCGTGCTGTCCCAGCAGCATCTGGCGCAGGGTCAGGTCGGGCAACCGCTCCAGATGGAGATATGCCATAGGGGTCGCGGCACTCACCGCATCCACCCCCACCACACTCTGGCGGTCCAGCGCATCCACCCAGGTGGTCATCATTCCGGGGAAGGAGAGCAGCAGCATGCGTCCGGCCAGTGCCGGGTTCATGAAATTCCTGCCCAGTCCACCATAAAATTGTTTAACTATAATGATTGCAAAGGCACCGCCCAGCACCGGGGCCCAGTAAGGCGCGGTGACCGGCAGGGTCATGGCCAGCAACAGTCCCGTCACACAGGCAGACAAGTCCCGAATCGTGACCGGCTTTTGGGTCCATCTGCAATAGAGAAACTCAAATCCCATGCAGGAAATTATAGAAACCGCCGCCAGCACCAGCACCCGGAAACCAAACAAAAAGGCACCTATGATCAGCGCGGGGGTCAGTGCCACCAGTACATCCAGCATGATGCTGTCCACTGTGACCCGGTCCTTTATCTTCGGAGAAGTGCTTTTCTCACGCAGCACCTGACTCACGCCCTCACCTCCCCGTTCGCTTCTGCCTGCTTCACAATCCGCTCAGCCTGTGCCATGCGCTCCACCAACGGGATATGAGAGGGACAAACATAGGTACAGCAGCCGCAGCCCATACAATCCTGGGTTTGCAGACGGCGCAGTTCCCGCACATCGCCACCCAGTTTGAGTTCCTTATCCACCAACAGGGGCATCAGGTGCATGGGGCACACCGATACACACCGCCCACACCGGATGCATACTGTCTCCTCCCCGGGCTTATCCCACTCCCGGTCCAGCATGCACACCAAGCTGTTGGTGCTCTTGATCACCGGAGCACTCAGATCGGTCTGGGCAATGCCCATCATGGGTCCACCCACCAGCACCAGCTCCGGCTTTTCACGAAAGCCGCCCGCCGCTTTCACAAGCTCACTCATTTGCGTGCCGATGGGCACCCACAAATTCCTCGGTCTCGCCAGAGCACTACCGGTCACCGTGACCGCCCGGTGGGTCAGGGGCATTCCTTTGACCACCGCCTCATACACCGCGAAAGCCGTGGCTGCGTTGAACACCACGCACCCCACATCCACAGTTCCCAGTCCGGGAGGCACCTCCCGGCCGGTGACCGATTTGACCACCTGCTTCTCCGCCCCCAAAGGGTAGCGGGACGGCACGGTGCACACCCGTCCCGTCAGCTCCAGGCGCTTTGCTGTGCGCTCCAGCACCTCTGCGGCATTGAGTTTATTGCCCTCCACGGCAACAACACCCTCAGCCGCTCCCACCGCTTTTTTCAGCAGGTCAAGGCCCACCAGCACCCCATCGCTGCGTTCCAGCAGCAAGCGGTGGTCGGCGGTAATATACGGCTCGCTCTCGGCGGCGTTGACGATCAGGGTGTTCACCCTGTCTCGTGTCTGCTCCAGCTTATCCGCCGTGGGATAACCTCCTCCGCCCATTCCGGTAATGCCTGCCAGCCGGATGCGACGGATGATCTCATCCCGGTCCAGGCTGCGATGATCCCCGGCCGGCTCTTCACACCCGGACCACACCGTGTGCTGGCCGTCATTGCGCAGGACCACAGCCTGTACCTCCTCACCCCGGGGATGGAGGCAGGGCCGGATGTCCTGCACCTGACCGGAAACACTGGCGTGGATCAGCACACCCTGCTCATTTTGGGCAATGGGCTGACCCAGAGCTACTCTGTCCCCAACGGACACCAGAGGGGTACAGGGTTCCCCCACATGCATGGACATGGGCAGGACCACCTGCTCCGGCTCCACTTCCAGCTGGGCCAGGGGCTTGCGCTTTGTCCCCTCTTTACGCCCCTCCAGATGGATGCCGCCAAACATAAAATGTAACATCTCGCCGCGACCTCCCTTTGGTGTGCCGGTTCAAACCGCCGGCACACCGGGCAAATATCCTGAATTTGGGACAGGTTTCGTCCCAATGTGCAACATTCTACAATTATATACTATAATCCACCCGCTGTGTTCTGTCCAGTTTTAAATTGTAAATTATCTTGCCCGCCCATATGAAAAAGCCCCTGCGTCCCGGTGGGACGCAGGGGTGAATGCTGTGTCACAGTCTTGTTTCCACCGGCAGAAGCACCCGGTAGGTTTCCTTTCCGGTCGCTCCCTGCAGTTCAGAGAGCAGGGCGGGCAGCATCTGTGCGGTACGCTGGCTGTCATCCAAGGTAACGTAAACCGTGCGGCTGCGTGTTCCAATGGCACGGATGATGCGCTGGATATAGGCAGCGGAACGCTCATTCTCCCGGGGCCGGGCATCCACCGTCTCCCGCCAGCAGGCCCAGCCCTCCCCTTCAAACGCCTGCCGCTGATCGTCCGGGACCAAAGCCGCAGTCGCTCCCGTGCGGGCCACATGGTGCAAGATCTCATTGGCTCTGGTCAGCAGGCGGCGGCTTTCACCCGCGGTATCACCTTGTGCCAGCACCCCGATGCTGTGGCCGGCCCCCACTACGCGGCGAACCAGATCGTCCTGCCCCGCCAGCAATTCAGGGGTAAAAAAGAACATTCCCCAGCCACCGCGTCTTTCCAGTTCGTTCAGGATCTTCTCCAACCCCTCCCCCGTCTGGCAGCGGAAGGCAAGGCACACCTGCACCTGTGTTTTTGTCTGCTCCCCGCCGTCCTGAGGAGAGTCGTCCGGAAGTGGGGGAGGATCCACCGTCACAGGAGGTGTAGGGGGCGTGACCGGTGTTTGCTGACTGCGCAGCAGTTCCTGCAGGCTGCTGGCCATGGGCATGCTGGCCGCATCAATAAAATCCGCGTCATTGAGCCAGGCCGCTTCGTTCTTGATTCGGACCAGATACCCGTATTGGGTGTAGTTATAGGAATCTTCCAGTCCAAAAAAGCTGCACACCGTTTCCACCGGCAGGTAGATCCGTCCGTTGCGGTTGACCGCCCTTGCAGACAGGCTCTGGCCCGAGTGCTGATCGTAGGCGGTGCCACGACTCAAATCGAACACCAACATCTGACGCAGGGAATACAGGGTGACTGTGTTGTTGGTGCTGCTGTGACTGCAGTACAGCCCCAGATCCACCCCGGTGGCCGTGTTGTCAAAGACCGACGCAGGCACATACAGCACACCGTTGACCCAGGTGGGCATAGTATCCATAGTCAGCGGCCGCAAAATGTCGTTGACCGAGGTAAAATACACGTCTCCAACGTTGATGGCCCGGGTAGGAAGCATAGAAAGACACAGGACCACGGTGCACATCAGCGCCATCAGCCGTTTTTTCATGTCCCAGTCCCTCCTTCCTTTCCCGTGGCTGTTGATTTTGAAATTATATCATATTATAATAGAAAAAACAACCTGCACGCCCAAACAGAGAAAAGGAGCGGATCCCCATGACCATCGTCTACAATTCCAAGACCGGCTACACCCGCCAGTATGCCGAAATGCTGGCCAAGGCCGCAAGTCACAAGTTATATTCCCTGCAGGAGGCCCTGTCCTCCCTGCCTGAAAAGGAGCCCGTCCTCTATATGGGCTGGCTCATGGCCGGGCATATCAGCGGCATCGACCAGGCGGTGCGCCGTTTTGACGTGCGCTGTGCCGTTGGCGTGGGTATGTCCCCCAATGGCAAGGAGAATCTGGCCACCATGGCAAAGGCCAACTTCGTCCCCAATGCTCCTTTGTTCTACCTGCCGGGCGGCTGGGCTCCCAAGAAGGTGGGCTGGTTCCAGCGCCGGGCGGTGGGTATGGTGACCCGGGGCATCCGCAAGCAGCTGCAGTCCAAGAGCAGCCGCACCCCACAGGAGCAGGCCTATCTGAATATGCTGCTGCGGGGCGGCAGCTTTGTGGAGTATCAGAACCTGAAGCCCATTCAGCAGTGGTTGGACGCCAATGCCTGATATGCCCGTTCTGGCGGTCTATGACGACCGCAACTATGCGCACAACTGGCAGCGGCATGTGCGCCACGCCGTGCGCAGCGTGATCGTCCGTGGGAACAAGGTCGCTCTGGTCAAAAGCACCACCAAGGGCTTTTACCAATTCCCCGGCGGAGGCATTGACCCCGGCGAGACCCATGAACAGGCGCTCATTCGCGAAACCACGGAAGAGGTGGGCCTGACCGTACTGCCCCACACCATCCGTCCTCTGGGCATCGTGAAGGAAATCCGCGCCTCCCAGTTCGCGCCGGAGACCATCTTTGATCAGACCTCCTATTATTACCTTGCCGATGTGCTGGATGAGGTGCACGCCCAGGTTCTGGAGGACTACGAAAAAGATTTGGGCTACACACTGGAGTGGGTGGATATAAAAAAGGCGAGGGCCGTCAACCTGGAGCTGTGCCGCACCCACCACTACAAATCCAAATTTGTCCTGCGGGAAGCGGAGATTTTAAAGCTGCTGTCGAAAGAACATGCTCTTTGACCGGAGCGTTGGAAATACCGTCCGCTTGACAAGTTCCGCTTCAAGTGATATAGTACCCCTGTTAAATCGGCTTTGACGGAGACGAGACGGCCCGAAATGCTCAGAGAGGGACACATCTGCTGCAAGTGTCCTGCATAAACGGCGGTCGGTACCACTCCCGAGCTGTCTGCGAAGAGCAGACCGGGGCTTTCCCGTTACAGGAAGTCACAAGTGACGGAACCGTTCCGTAATAAGGGTGGAACCGTGGGTCGTATGTTTTACGTCTCACCCCTGAACATTCAGGGGTGAGACGTTTTGTTTTGCCCCCAACATTGGAAAGGAGCAATTATTATGTCCGAAGAAAACATCTACACCTTTGAAAATCCCGAGTATCGCAAAACCTATTGGCACACCTGCTCCCACGTGCTGGCACAGGCCATGAAGCGCCTGCACCCGGAGGTCAAGCTGGCCATCGGCCCCTCCATCGAAAACGGCTTCTACTACGATTTTGACACCCCCCGCCCCTTTAGCCCCGAGGATCTGGAGGCGCTGGAAGCGGAGATGCGCAAGATCTGCAAGGAAAAAATCAAACTGGAGCGCTTTGAACTGTCCCGCAGCGAGGCCCTTGAGCTGATGAAGGACGAACCCTACAAGGTAGAGCTCATCAACGACCTGCCTGAGGATGCCACCATCTCCTTTTATAAGCAGGGCGAGTTCACCGACCTGTGCGCCGGCCCCCATCTGGATTCCACTGGCCGCATCAAGGGTAACGCCATCAAGCTGACCTCCGCCACCGGTGCCTACTGGCGTGGTGACTCCAGCCGCAAGATGCTCCAGCGTATTTACGGCGTGGCCTTTGCCAAGAAGGATGATCTGGATGCCTATATTGCCGAGCGCGAGGAGGCTCTCAAGCGTGACCACAACAAGCTGGGCCGTGAGTTGGAGTACTTCACCACCGTAGACGTGATCGGTCAGGGCCTGCCCATCATGCTGCCCAAGGGCGCCCGCACCGTCCAGACCCTGCAGCGCTGGGTAGAGGACGAGGAGCAGAAGCGTGGCTATCTGCTCACCAAGACCCCCCTGATGGCTAAGAGCGACCTGTACAAGATCTCCGGCCACTGGGATCACTACCGCGACGGTATGTTCATCCTGGGCGACCCCGAAGACGAAACCAAGGAGTGCTTCGCCCTGCGTCCCATGACTTGCCCCTTCCAGTACTAGGCCTACCTGAACCGCCAGCGCTCCTACCGCGACCTGCCCATGCGCCTGGGCGAGACTTCCACCCTGTTCCGCAACGAGGACTCCGGCGAGATGCACGGTCTGATCCGCGTGCGCCAGTTCACCATTTCCGAGGGCCACCTCGTCCTGCGCCCCGACCAGCTGGAGGAGGAGTTCAAGGGCTGTCTGGATCTGGCCAAGTACTGTCTGGACACCGTGGGCATGCTGGATAAGTGCACCTTCCGCTTCTCCCAGTGGGATCCCAACAACACCGCCAAGTACGAAGGCACTGCCGAGCAGTGGAATGAGGCTCAGCGGGTCATGGGTCAGATCCTGGACGATCTGGGCGTAAACTACGAGATTGGCATTGCCGAGGCCGCCTTCTACGGCCCCAAGCTGGACATTCAGTACAAGAACGTGTTCGGCAAGGAGGACACCATCGTCACCATCCAGATCGATATGCTGCTGGCCGCCAAGTTCGGCATGTACTATATCGACGAGAACGGCGAGAAGGCCCTGCCCTATATCATCCACCGCACCTCTCTGGGCTGCTACGAGCGCACTCTGGCCTACCTGATCGAAGAGTACGCCGGCGCTCTGCCCACCTGGATGGCCCCCGAGCAGGTGCGTTTCCTGCCCGTCACCGACCGCGCCGCCGACTACTGCGCGGAAAAGGCCAAGGTTCTGGAATCTATGGGCTTCCGTGTTGAGGTGGACTACCGCAACGAGAAGATCGGCAAGAAGATCCGCGAGGCCCAGCTGGACAAGGTCCCCTATATGCTGGTGGTGGGCGACCGGGATATGGAGAACGGCACCGTCTCCCCCCGTCACCGTGCCGACGGCGATCTGGGTGCCATGGCCTTTGACGAGTTCGTGTCCGTCCTGAAAGAGGTCGTGGACACCAAGGCCAAGAAGTAATTTTTACAAAAACCACGCCGCGGGTGCGACCTGCGGCGTGATTTTGCGTTATTATGGGCAAGAGGGGTTGCCTTACCCCCCAAGACACAATACAATAAGAGCATCCAATGCACCAAAGAGGGTGATTTCATGGACGACAGCAAGATCATTGACCTGTACTGGGCGCGCTCCCAGCAGGCCATTTCGGAAAGTGAAACAAAATACGGCGCTTACTGCCGCACCGTGGCCCGGAACATTCTGGATCGGGCGGAGGACGCGGAGGAATGTGTCAACGACACCTGGCTGCGGGCCTGGAACGCCATACCGCCTCAGCGCCCCTCCGTCCTGCAGGCCTTTTTCGGCAAGCTGACCCGCAACCTTTCGCTGGACCGTTGGCGGCGGGACCGGGCACAGAAGCGGGGCGGCAGTCAGGTTGAGCTGGGTCTGGATGAGCTGGAGGACTGCCTTGCCGCCCGTGACCGGGTGGACGAGACTGTGGATGCTCAAACCACAGCTGACCTGATCTCCTGTTTTGTGCGTGGACTGTCACAGCAGGACCGCGTGCTTTTTGTGCGCCGCTACTGGTATCTGGATGACATTCAGACCCTTGCAAAGCGCATGGGCATGGGTCAAAGTCAGGTCAAATCCCGTCTGCACCGCATCCGCCAGCGGCTGAAGACAGAACTGAAAAAGGAGGGCGTTGCCGTATGACAAGTGAATTCTTACTGGATGCCATTGGCCAGATGGATGATGAACTGGTGCTGGAAGCAGCTGTGCCGGCCCGGCGCACCATCCCGTGGCTCAAAGTGTCCGGCTGGGCAGCGGCCCTTGTGCTGTGTGTGGGCGTGGCCTCCCTGCCCGGTCTGCCGCCCATGAACGGTGCGGGCTCTGGTGCTGCTGCGCCGGAAGCAGATATGATACTGGGGGACATTGCCACGGGCGGCACAGGCGACTATAAATACACTTCCGATCAGGAGTCGCAGAGGCAGGAGATTTCCGTAAACAAATCGGAGGCCGCCGGCGCAGACGGGGCAGCACACGACTTTATAGAGCCGAGGTTCTTTACGAAACGTGGCGTCTACCTGCTCACAGCAGACCCTTCCAAGCCGAAGCTGCCCAACGAGGAAGAAGCAAGAGAGCTTGGAGTTCTGGTAGCTGCCGTCCCCGGCAAGCAGGTTTATCCTTCCACCGGGACACAGTCCCTTGTGGGCTGCCCCGTGTGGGAGAGTGTGGATGGTAAATTTCTGTATGTCCAACTGCCCGATGGCAGCTGGCTCTTTGCCCAACTTTACGAGTCAAAACCTCCGGCTAAGCCGGAGGCTTGAGTAAGCCCTATAAGGGCTTTATTCGGACTACGCCCCTTAAGGGGCCCCGAAAGATTTGCCGACTGCATTTCTTTCTCGGGCTACCCCTTAAGGGGTTATTTTATGCCT
>JAZSJB010000108.1:0-13130 GCA_045534105.1 Lawsonibacter sp.
TATTCCACGGACCAAGCTTCTTCATATCCACCACGGAACGCAGGGCGCGGCCGATGAGCCGCTGGATCTCCGCGCTGCGGCCGTTGAGCTTCAGCTTGGAAATATCGCGGCGGGAGCGCTCGCGATTGGCACGGGGCAGCATGGAATATTCGGCGGTGACCCAGCCCTCCCCCTCGGGGACATGGCGGGGCGGCTTGTCCTCCACACTGGCAGTACACAGCACATGGGTGTTGCCGCAGCGGATCAGGCAGGAGCCTTCGGCAAACTTGTTAATGTGGGGTATGATCTCAATGGGACGCAGAGCGTCATTTGTTCTTCCGTCAATACGAGACATGCTATTTCCTCCCTATTATATCTCTTGTCTCAAATCAGCGCCTGCGCAAATTCCAGCGCGTCAAAGGGCTGCAGGTCGTCGATGCCCTCGCCCACGCCGGCATACTTCACGGGCACACCCAGCTCCTGAGCGAAGGCGATGGCAATACCGCCCTTGGCGGTGCCGTCCAACTTGGTGAGGACGATACCAGTGATGCCGGCAGCTTCTTTGAATTGCTTTGCCTGAATCAGACCGTTCTGGCCGGTGGTGGCGTCCAACACCAGCAGAGTCTCCCGGGCACAGCCGGGCAGCTCCCGGTCGATGACACGGCTGATCTTGTTCAGCTCGTTCATTAGGTTCTGCTTGTTGTGCAGACGGCCGGCGGTGTCCACGAACACCAGGTCTGACTTGCGGGCCTTTGCTGCGGAAACCGCGTCAAAAACCACAGCGGCGGGGTCTGCCCCCTCATGTTGCTTGATGATATCCAAGTTGGATCGCTCGGCCCAGATAGTCAGCTGATCGGCGGCGGCGGCACGGAAGGTGTCCGCGGCGCACAGCAGGACCTTTTTACTCTGTCCCTTCAGCTGATGGCCAATTTTGCCGATAGTGGTGGTCTTGCCCACACCGTTCACGCCAATAAACAGAGCCACACTGGGGCTGGTGGACAGGTTCAGTGTCCCCTCTCCCACGGTGAGCATGTCAGCCAGAATGCGGCACATACAGGCACGGGCATCTTCCACCGTCTTGATACGCTCTTCCTTCACCCGGCGACGCAGCTCCTCCACCGCCTTGAGGGTGGTGTCCATGCCCATGTCGGACAGGATGAGAGACTCCTCCAGCTCGTCATAGAAATCATCATCCAGCTCCGAACCAAAGTTGGCAAAGATATTGATTTTTTTCAGCTTGTCAAAAAAGCCCATGGGATAGTTCCTTTCGGATTATCTAAGTTTTAATTCCTTCTCCACGTCATTCAGGTTGATGGTCAGCATTCTGGAGACACCTTGTTCCTGCATGGTTACACCATACAGCACATCGGCCTCTTCCATGGTGCCGCGGCGGTGGGTGATGACGATGAACTGAGTTTTTTCGGACATGGTGCGCATATAGTCTGCGAAGCGGACCACGTTGTTGTCGTCCAGCGCGGCCTCAATCTCGTCCATGACTACGAAGGGGGTGGGACGGACCTTGAGGATGGCAAAGTACAGGGCGATGGCCACAAATGCCTTTTCGCCGCCGGACAGCAGGGTGATGATCTTCAGCGCCTTGCCGGGGGGCTGTACCTTGATCTCGATGCCGCAGTTCAGGATGTCCTCGGGATCTTCCAGCTCCAGCGTGGCTTTGCCGCCCCGGAAAAGCTCGTGGAAGGTCTGACCAAAGGCCTCGTTGATGACCTTAAACTCCCGGGCAAAAATTGTCTTCATTTCCCCGGTGATATTGCCAATGATGGTCTCAAGCTCACCCTTGGCCCGCTCCACGTCGTCCCGCTGGCCGGTCAGGTAGGTATAGCGTTCATTGACCCGCTGGTACTCCTCGATGGCGTCAAGATTGACGTTGCCCAACGCTGCTCTGGCCCGCTTAAGCTCGGCGATGCGGCGGGTAGCCTTGGGCACAGACTCGATCTCCACGCGCTGGGCCTTGGCCGCCTCGTGGGAAAGCTCATACTGATCCCACATCTTGTCAAGGATTTGCTTTTCATCCATAGCTGCGGTGGCACGCTTGTGATCCAGCACAGCCACCTCCTGCTGCATATTCATCAAATCCGTGGTCTTGTCGCGATTGGCCTTTTCCGTGCGGTTGCGCTCGGCCTCCAGTGCCAGCTTTTCCTCGTTCAGGCGGCGGATAACGGCATTTTCCCCCTCATTCTCCGCCCGCAGGCTCTTGAGGGCTGTCTCCTTTTCCTCGATCTGGCTGACATATTCTTCGTTTTTCCGCTTATAGTCGGCCATAAGTGCCTGACTCTGGTCCCTGTCACCGGCAATGTCCCGGCGCAGATTTTCCAGTTCTGTCAGGTTGGCAGAGTTGGCCTCCCGCTCGGCCTGTAGTGCAGCCTGAGCAGCAGTCAGCTCGGCCATCTGTGCGGCGATGGCGGTGGATCGCTCCTGCACCTCGTTCTGACCGGTAAGCTTGCCCTGAGTCTCGCTCTCCAGTGCGGCGGCAGCCCCCTCCAGTTCCTGAATGCGGAAGCGGGCAGCGGCGGTGTCCTTGTCAATTTGGGCAGAGCGAATCTTCAGCAGCTCCAGCTCACCCTCCTGTGCCTCGTGCTGGCGTTCCAGATCATGGACAACGCTGTCGCAGTGGTCGCACTGGGCCTGGGCCTTGAGCAGCTCGTCCTCCCACTGGCGCAGTTGGCTCTGGGCAGTCTCCATCTCATAGGCGGCAGCAGTGGCTTCCCGCTCCGCCTCCTCCAGCGCCTTGGCGGCAGCATGGAGCTGCTCGGACAGCTGGGCGCTCTGCTCGTTCAGCCGCTCCAATTCGTTGGCACGGCTGAGGATTCCGGCGCTGCGGCTGGCCGAGCCGCCGGTCATGGAGCCGCCGGGGTTGAGCTGCTGACCGTCCAAAGTGACGATGCGCAGCTTGTAGCTATATTTACGGGCACATGCAATGGCGCTGTCCAGATCCTCCATGACCACCACGCGGCCAAGCAGGTTGGAAAACACATTGGCATAGGTCTTTTCAAAGCCAACGAGCTGGTCACCAATGCCCACAAAGCCCTTTTCCTTCTGCACCTGTGCCCCCTCGCGCAGTTCGCCGGGCCGAATGGCATTCAGAGGCAGAATGGTGGCACGGCCGGCATCTCTGCGCTTGAGGTAGTTGATAACGGCCTTGCCGTCCTCCTCCCGGTCCACCACCAGATTCTGCATGGCGGAGCCGAGGGCGGTTTCGATGGCCACGGTATACTTGTCCGGCACTTTTACAAGGCCGGCCACCGGGCCGTGAATATTTTTCAGTGTGCCCCGCTCAGCCTCGGTCATAACCACCTTGACCGCTTTGGAGAAGCCCTCATGCATCTTCTCCATCTCAGTGAGCATTTTGATACGGGAGGTCAGGGCGTTTTCCTCCATCTGCAGCTTCACATGCTTGTCCCGGGCCTGCTCCGCCTTCTGGCGGCGGGTGTTCAGGCGCAGGAAGTAGCCGTTGATGATGTTCTGGACCGCGTCCCGCTCCTCTTCTGCTTTGGAGCGCTCTGTCCGGGCCTTCTTGCGGTCAGCCCGGGCTTCTTCGATGCGCTCATCCATGGCGCGCATTTCCTGACGCACGGTCTCGTCACGGTCCAGCACTTCCTGAGCGGCGGCGGCAAGGGCGGACAGCAGGGCCTTAGCATCGGCGGCGCTGGCGCTCTCCATAGCCTGACGCTGACGCAGCTGCTCCAGCTCCTGTGCCAGAGTGCCCGCAGATTTAGCGGCCTCCTCGGCGGCACGGCGTTTTTCCGCCAGTTCCGCCTCCAAGCCGGCAAGTTCACTTTCGATCTCAGCCAGACGGCCCTTGCGCTGTTCGATCTGGGCCACCAGACCGCCCTCGCGCCCCTCCTGCTGGGCCAGCTCGTCCCGGATACGCTGGGCGTTGTCCTGATTGTGGACGATGTTGTTGTTCAGAACGGCAATGGCGCTTTCCAGCTCTGCCACACCGGTCTCGCGCTCCCGGATCCGGGCACGCAAAGACTCCATCTCCACATCCTTGTCCCGCATGCGGGTGGAGAAATCCTCCAGAGCGGCGTAGAGCTGCTCCTGTTCCTTTTCCAACTGCTCCTTGCGGCGCACCGCCTCCTCATAGTCGGCGGACAGCTTAATTCCGTTGGCGCGGATACGTTCCAACTGATCCAGCCACACGGAGATCTCAAGACCACGCAGCTCATCGCGCAGAACAAGGTACTTCTTGGCCTTCTCGCTCTGCTGGCGCAAAGGCTCTACCTGCAGTTCAAGCTCGGAGATCTTGTCGTTGATGCGCACCAGATTTTCGTCCGTGTGGGCCAGCTTGCGCTCGGCCTCCTCCTTGCGGTGGCGGTAGCGGGAGATACCCGCCGCCTCCTCAAAAATCTCGCGTCGGTCGGCGGACTTGACAGAGAGGATCTCGTCGATCTTACCCTGACCGATAATGGAGTAGCCCTCCCGGCCCAGACCGGTGTCCATAAACAGCTCGTTCACATCCTTCAGGCGGACGGAGCGGCGGTTGATGTAGTACATACTCTCCCCGGAGCGGTAGTAGCGACGGGTGACCATGATTTCGCTCTCCTCCATATCAAAGATATGGCTGGAGTTGTCCAGGATCAGGGATACCTCGGCATAATTGGTCTGCTTGCGCTTGGCCGTGCCGCCAAAAATGACATCCTCCATCTTGCCGCCGCGCAGGGCACGGGTGGACTGCTCGCCCATGACCCAGCGAATGGCGTCGGAAATGTTGGACTTGCCCGAGCCGTTGGGACCCACGATGGCGGTGATATCCTCACCAAAGGTGAGCACTGTTTTGTCAGGGAAGGACTTAAATCCCTCAATCTCCAATGCTTTTAAGTACAAAAAAGACACCTCTCCTCACTTGGGGAATGTGTGTTGTTCCATATCGCAAAAGGCATATGTCATGCCCACAATATCAGATAGTACATTATAACAAAAGAATCCGGGTTTTGCAATCGTTTTCGCCGCCGCAAGGCAAGAAAAACCGCCGCACAGGCTGTGCGGCGGGTCAGCTTATTTCACTTTGCGCAGGAAGGAGAATTTCGTCTCGGAGCAAACCACCGCGATGAAGATACAAACAAAGCCCAGAGCCATGGGCGCAGTCACCCGGTCACCGTAGCAGATCACAGAGAATAGCACCCCAAAGACCGACTCCAGAGACAGGATGACGGAGGCGGATGCAGGGTCGGACCAGATCTGCCCCACATTCTGGAACAGCAGGGCCACCGTAGTGGCCATAACGCACAGATAGGCAAGGGGCAGGAACAGTGCCGGCTGTGCCATTTCCCGCAGGGGCATGGTCTCCAGACAAAGGCTTCCTATCCACGCGTACAGGGCTGCAAAGGCGAATTGGAACACGGTGAGCAGGTAGATATCCTTTCCCTGAGAGGTCTTTTCCACCGCGATGATGTGGGCGGCATAGAAGCAGGCGGCAATCAGGGTGAGTACATCCCCCATGTTGACGGACAGATCGCCGTTCAGGGAGACAAGTCCCACGCCGGTGACACACAGCACGGCCGCGCCAATGTTGTACCGGTCAGGCCTGCGACCCATGACCGCCCAATAGAAAAAGGGCACCATGACGCAGTAGACCGCCGTAAGAAATGCGTTTTTGGACGGTGTGGTCCGCTCCAGCCCAAAGGTCTGGATCAGGTAGGCTAAAAACAGAAATGCACCGATGACGGCACCCCGCCACAGGTAGTCAGCAGTAAAGTCCCGCCACTTTTTCCAGCATACCAGACTCAACAGGACTGCACCGGCGGTGAACCGGATGGCCAGCAGAGAATATACCGGCAGCACGTCCAGGGCATTTTTCATAATGAAGAAGGACGTGCCCCAGATGATAGCCGCTCCAAAGAGCATGGGCTTGGCCAGTTTCCGCATAATATCAGGTCTCATTTACCAAACACTCCAGGTTTGCAAAGATGCTTCCGGCATGCTAAAATACCGTTACTGTTCGTCCTTTCCATTTGGGGTAGGCGCTGTGTTCTCAGGCATCACCATCAGCACTGCCGCCAGTACCGCCAGACCTGCAAGGGTCCACCAGGTCAGCCACACGCCGTCCATCAGGGCGTCCACACCCCAGAGCACGCCGGCACTGGTCAGCGTCATCAGCACCAGTCGAACAACCTTTGCTGATACACCGCTCAACCTCTTGCCGACCAAGCGGCCGATGAGCCGGTCCAGAATGGTGGCCGCCACGCACAGGATGACCAGATAGAGAAAGGCCCACCAGATGGAAGTAAAATGCATACCGAGCAAATGATCCATTGTTTTCATCCTCCAAATTATCATTCTCTTTTGAAATGGGGTGCCCGCATGAAAAAACTGCCCCGGGACTTTTATGCCCGTGATACTGTTCAGGTGGCCCGCGATCTTCTGGGTCAGTATCTTGTCCGCACTCTTCCGGACGGGACGCCCCTTGTGTGCCGTATTACGGAAACCGAGGCTTACGTTGGCCCAATCGACAAAGCATGCCATGCCTATAACTACCGCCGCACCCCGCGGACCGAAACACTCTTTGCCCGACCCGGGACAGCGTACATTTACCTCATTTACGGCATGTACCACTGTCTCAATTTCGTCACCGAGCCGGAGGGAGAGCCCTGCGCCGTGCTCATCCGCGGCGCTGTCCCTGTTAAAAACGTTGATATTATAGCAGAAAACCGCTTTGGCCGCAAGTACGAAGATATATCCGCCTATCAGCGCAAAAATTTTCTCAACGGGCCCGGCAAGCTGTGCATTGGCCTGTCCCTTACCCGGTCAGAGAACGGCATTGACCTGCTGGGAGACAAGCTGTTTGTCTCCCCCGGTCCCGCCCCCGCGCCGGAGCAAATTTATACAGGCAAACGCATTGGAATCGACTACGCCCAGGAGGCTGTGGACTTCCCGTGGCGTTTCTGGTGGGAGGAATAAATATGTACTTTTTCGATTTGGACGGGACCCTGCTGGACTCCAACGGCATCTGGCTGGATATTGATATAGAATTTCTGGGCCGACAGGGTATCCGCCCTGTGCCGGAGGACTATACGCATTTCGTAACACACAACAGTTTTGGGGCTTCGGCGGTCTATACAAAAGAGCGCTTTGATCTTTCTCTGTCCACCCGGGAAATCGTGGCCTGCTGGCAGGAATTAGCCCGGGACCACTACGCAAATCACCTTCCTCTGAAACCGGGTGCAAGGAAACTGCTGGAGATGCTGCACCAAAAGGGGGGACATATTTCCCTTGTCACCTCCTGCATGCCCCACCTGTGCGCGGCAGCCCTGGAGCGCCACGGCATCACCGACCTGTTCCATTCCATCCACTACTCCCATCTCCTGGATATTGAAAAATCCGATCCAGAGCTGTTTCGAACGGTCGCCCGTCTGGAGGGCTTGGAAGGAAAAAACTGCATCCTCTTTGACGATTCCCCGGACTATCTCGCCGCCGCCAAACAGGCAGGCTGGCAGGTATGGGGCGTGCGGGACAGTTTGTTTGACCACCGGGCACAGGAGATAAAAGCCATCTGTGGTCCTGAGCGGTATCTGCACGATCTGTCAAGCTATACTCCTTTCCTATAACTGATTTAAAACGGTTCTGTATACTCATACAGAACCGTTTTTTTCGTCTATATATTCCCGCCAGCACCTCAGCGCTTGGGGTGACAGAGTCAAAAGCGCCCCAAGATTTGGCAGGGCCATCAGGGCAGTAAACAAGTCCACCGTCTGCCACACAAAACCTACATCCCCCACGCTGCCCAGCACGGTCGTCAACAGGAATACTGCCCGCCAGCAGGCTCTCCATTTCTTCCCCTTGACCAACCACTCCAACGCGGTCTCCCCATAATAACTCCACCCCAACAAAGAGGAAAAGGCGAACAGCACGAGGCAGACGGACACCACCCATTCCCCTGCCTTTCCCAGCACCACAGCAAAGGAAGCCGCTGCCAGCGGCACCCCCGCCACAGCTGCACCGGAACCGCTTCCAAGTGCCCGGGCGGGATCGTATACCCCGGCCGACAGGATGACCAGGGCCGTCACAGTACAGATGAGGATGGTGGCAACAAATACCTCCAAAATCCCCCACAGTCCCTGCTCCCCGGGATGCTTCACATTCGCATTGGCATGAACAAGGGCAGAGGAGCCAACGCCCGCCTCATTGGTGAATACCCCCCGGGCCACGCCGTAGCGCAAGGCCGTGGTAATGGTATAGCCCCCCACTCCTCCAGCCACCGCCCTGGGTATGAGGGCGCTTGTCACGATCAGCTTCAGCGCACCCGGCAGCCAGGCCCTGCGCACCCACAATACCACCGCACCGCTGCCCAGAAACAGCAGGGCCATCACCGGTACGAGAAGTTCGCTGAACCGAGCAATACGTCCGATCCCACCCACCAGAACCACTCCGGCCAGCGCCGCCGTAACAATGCCCACAATCAGCTTATCCCATCCAAACAGCGTATTCAGGGCCTGAGCGATGGAGTTGGACTGGACCAGATCCCCGCCCGCCAGCGCCCCGCCCACACAGGACAACGCAAACCACCCTGCCAAAAATGGGCTTTTCAGTCCGTCTCGCAAATAATACATCGGCCCACCATCAAAGGTCCCGTCCGGTCTCTTGCGGCGGTATTTTATGGTCAGTATCTTCTCTCCCCAGCCGATCATCATTCCCAGAAAGGCGGACACCCACATCCAGAACACCGCCCCCGGGCCGCCAAACCAGATGGCCGTGGCTACCCCGGCAATACTCCCTGTACCAATGGTGGAGGCCAGTGCGGTAGCCAGTGCCTGAAAGCGGGTGATCCCCGCATCCGTCTCCTTCGCCGGCTTCAGCAGCTGCCCCAGCGTTCCCCACAGCCATGTTCTAATCCCAAACAGCTGAAAAAATCCGGTACGGATGGAATAGTAAAGCCCCGTGCACAAGAACACCCCCAACAGCCACGGGTTCCAGATAAAATTGCTCAGTCTTTCTACAAACCCCATATCCACGCCCCCTTATCAAAGGGATATGTGGACGGGCCGAAAAAAATCACCGTACGGAAAAAGCCGGGATTCCCTCTGCCCCCGGTGCCAGTGAATACAGTGGGAAGAACACCTGTACCCCCTCCCTGGTCAGATAGAAATTCTCCGAGTCAAATTCCCGGCGCAGCCGCCGGATGCAATCCGCGTCCAGCAAGGACTCCCCTCCCGCAAGACGCTCCTCCGCCTGCTCTTTCACCTGCTCAAGCACCTGCCGCTTCCACCAGCGCTGCTTCGGAAAGAAAGAGGCCAAAGTCAGGGGCACCCCTTCTGCCAGTGACCAGGTATCCCCCCGGCGCACGATCAGCGGCCGGTCATAGCCCCGGTGCTCCCGCCCCTCCTGCCACAGGCTGAGCAGTCCATTCTCCTGAAAGGTGATTTGGGTCTCCAGTTCCGCCTGCCACACACGAAAGGGCCGCCCCTGTGATCGCCGATCTGCCAAATCCAGACAGGCCATGCAGTATAGCTCCCATTCCCACCGCCTGCGCCAAGTTTCCATGACGCGACTGTAATAGCGGTTGACCGCGCCAATGCCTTTCCACGTCCCAGTAAGCTCCGGCCATGTGAGCACACACGTCAGCACGCACTCCCCCTCCAGTGTCATCTCCCACTCCTGCCGCTTGCGTTCCACCGTCAGTTCCGGCTCTGGACATTCCTGTTTCATGGCGCACCTCCTTTTCTTCAGCCTATGCCGTCAAAATTTGGTGGTGACGAAAATTCCTTTTATCTTAAAGAGAAATGGCGCCATCCTTTCGGATGGCGCCATTTCATCAACTCGATAAATTAGATATCATTTGGTGCTGTGGCGGGGTACAGCCCAAGGGTGCAGGAGGGCTTTACACTCATCATTAAACGCAACGGAGACAAAATAGGGATACTCTTGGCTGGGGAGGGTTCCTTGGGGGAATTCCACCCACAGGCTATCCGGTGAGAAATTAAGGTATTCCATCCGGAAGGCGGCTTCCATTTCAGCCTTCAGCATCGGGTCGGCGGGGCCACTACCGTCCTTCTCGGCCAGGTCTAAGAGCTTCTTTCCAAGGTCCTCCTCCGGGCAGACAAACAGGTCAGCAAGCGGAATGTTGGCCCCGGTCTCTCGATCAAAGGCAGCGCAGAGCGTGGTTTGCTGACCGACGTTTCCGATGACCGTTTGTGTCAAGTCCGTTATAAAGTAAAGGACCTGCTCACTGGACGTTGCAAGGATAGAGACCTGTCTGACCAAGAAAGATGAAAATGCCTTGGGGTCCGTTTGGTATGCTGTCCAGGCCCGCTCCAGTTCCGCCTGCAAGTCGTACAGCTTGCCCTGGTTTTCATAGAATTCGACTACATGGGCCTTGGCTACTTCACTCAGGTCATCAAAGCGCTCCATATTCCCAAGACTGTGATTTTCCGGACCGTCGGGAGGCTCCTCACGCAGCAGCTCAACACCGTCCTTTGTTTGATAGATGAGGCCAAAAGAGCCTGTTTTCCACACATCCAGTACCGTACCATCCGACAGGACAGCGGCATCCGGAAGCAAGTAGGCTTCTATTCGGATATAGGAGTCAGAGTGGTAGGCTTTCACCTGCTCGCCATCTGCCGTGGTAATGGAACCGGCCCGGCCCTCATGGAAAAAGCCGACTCGGATGCCGGTGTGTGGGGCGGCCTTGTAGTTGTAGCCATCAATGCCATCCATACCCCAGATAAAGGTATCCTCCTCCAACAGGACAGCCACTCGTTCACCCTCATTCGTTTCCAGAATAAGGGCGGTAGGAGTTGCTTCCACCACTTCGCCGTAGATGGTGTTGTTCTTGCTACCGCAAGCAGACAACACCAAGCACAGTGACAGAAAAGCCAATAGAAGTAGCCGTTTTTTCATGAGAACCTCCTCTCGATATTCTAAGCTTGAATTGTTTGCCTTAGCAGGTCTTACTTATTTTCGATTTATTCTATCATATTTTACTGATTATTTCAACGATCGGTGAAACCGCCGGAATTTAGACCACCAACACGTTAAGTTAAAAGGGACTGCCAAAATCGCCCCTTTACTTTCGCAAGCTACTGTGATAAAATACAAATATCTGCAATTCCCCCACAGAAAGGAAGTTATCGCCATGAAACAGCCCACCAGAGAACAGAACGACACCCTGTATCAGGCCATTCTGGCTCTGAAGGATCTGGACGAGTGCCGCCGTTTTTTTCAGGACCTGTGCACTGTATCTGAACTGCGCGCCATGGAGCAGCGCATGGAGGTAGCCCTGCTGCTGGACGAGGGGTTGATCTATAACGATATTCTGGAGCGCACCGGTGCCTCCAGCGCCACCATCAGCCGCGTCAACCGTGCCCTGATGTACGGAGCGGACGGTTATCAGACTGTCATCCCCCGCCTGAAGGAGCAGGAATAATGGGCAGTTATGACTTTCTGGCCGGTTGCTACGACCAACTGACCTACGACGTGGACTATCCCGCCTGGGCAGACTACATTGAAAAGCACTTCCAGCGCCGCGGTCTGCCGGGAAAGACGGTACTGGATTTGGCCTGTGGCACCGGCTCCCTGACCCGTGAGCTTGCCCTGCGGGGCTACGAGATGATCGGCGTGGACCTGTCCGGGGATATGCTGGCGGAGGCGGCGGAAAAGAACCGGGATCTGGATGCGGTCCCCCCCATGTTCCTGTGCCAGAGCATGGACAAGCTGGACCTGTACGGCACCATCGACGCCTGCGTATGCTGTCTGGACAGCGTGAACTATGTGACCAGCCCTCAAAAGCTGCAAAGGGCCTTTGAGCGGGTGCACCTGTTCCTTATGCCCGGCGGCCTGTTCCTCTTTGACATCAACACTCCGGAAAAGCTCATGGGGCTGGACGGACAGGTCTTTTTGGACGAGACGCAGGATGCCTATTGCGTCTGGCGCGCGGAATATTCCAAGCGCCGGCGGGTATGCTCCTATTTTATGGACATCTTCCGCCTTGACGAAGAGACCGGCCTGTGGGACCGTGGCGAGGAGCTGCACGAGGAGTACGCCTATACTCCCAAAGAGCTGGAGGAATACTTGCGTCAGGCCGGATTCGTAGACATTCGGCAATATGGAAATTTGAAAATGCGAAAGCCCGTTCCGGGCGAGGACCGCATCTTCTTTGTGGCAAGAAAGGACAAATGACCATGCGTGACGAGATCGTAAGAGCAATTACCGGCGACGGCCTGATCCAGGCCGCCGCCGTCACCGGGCGGGGTATTGTAGAGCGCGCCCGCAATATCCACACCACAACCCCCGTGGCAACTGCCGCTTTGGGCCGTGCTCTCATGGGCGCTTCCCTCATGGGCGACGCCTTGAAGGCGGAGGAGGGTTCCCTCACCCTGCAGATCAAGGGGGGCGGCCCCATCGGAACGGTGCTTACCGTATCCGACAACCACGGTAACGTGCGCGGCTATGTGACCGAGCCACATCTGGAGCTGATGGAGATCGAGCCGGGCAAGCTGGATGTGGGCAAGGCCGTGGGCGAAACGGGCACTCTGACCGTCATCAAGGACCTGAACATGAAAGAACCCTATGTAGGCAGTATCGGCATGTTTACCGGTGAGATCGCTGATGACCTGGCCATGTACTTTGTAGAGAGCGAGCAGATCCCTACCGCCTGCGCTCTGGGCGTGCTGGTGGACACCGACCAGTCTGTTGCCGCCGCGGGCGGCTATCTCATCCAGCTGCTCCCCGGGGCCGACCTTGATATGATTGAAAAGATTGAAGCGGGCGTGCGGAGAGTCGGCTCCGTGTCCAAGGCCCTGATGGGCGGGCTGGACGCAGCAGGCCTGCTGCGTGAAGTGCTGTCCGACTTCGAGCTGGAGGTGCTGGACACCCACCCGGTGGAGTACCGCTGCTACTGCTCCCGGGAGCGGGTGGAGCGCGCCCTGATCAGCATGGGCCGTCAGGAACTGGACGAGATGATCAAGGAGCAGGGTCAGGCCGACCTCTCCTGCCAGTTTTGCGACAACGTATATCACTTTACAAAGGAAGAATTACAAGCAATTCTTACTAACATGTAGTCAAAACCTCCGGCTAAGCCGGAGGCTTGAGTAAGCCCTATAAGGGCTTTATTCGGACTACGCCCCTTAAGGGGCCCCGAAAGATTTGCCGACTGCATTTCTTTCTCGGGCTACCCCTTAAGGGGTTATTTTATGCCT
>JAZSJB010000044.1:0-13670 GCA_045534105.1 Lawsonibacter sp.
AGGCATAAAATAACCCCTTAAGGGGTAGCCCGAGAAAGAAATGCAGTCGGCAAATCTTTCGGGGCCCCTTAAGGGGCGTAGTCCGAATAAAGCCCTTATAGGGCTTACTCAAGCCTCCGGCTTAGCCGGAGGTTTTGACTAAGAGGGCGGATCTGTTACGGGAATGGCAATAACCACATAGGGCAGGGAGCGCAGCTGCGCCAGCAGCTCATGGGAGTGATCGGTATCCCGGGTGACCAGTTCGAGAGCGATGTGGCCGGGAGCATTGCTCCGGGCCGGAATGACGTGCAGAGAGACGGCGGTGCTACCCATTTCCCGGGAAAACTCGTTGACCCGGGTGAGGTCGTTCAATTCCAGATAATATGTATCAGTGTGCGAGCGCTTGGAGCCCCGTTCCAGCCGGGTGAAGATGGTGATGGTGACCATCATCACCGCCCAGGCCGTGATGGCCGCGGAGTAAAAACCCACGCCGATGGCCAGTCCAAGGCAGGCGGTGGTCCATAGTCCCGCGGCGGTGGTCAGACCGGTGACGTGGGTGTGGTTGCGGGTGAGGATGGTGCCGGCACCCAGAAAACCGATGCCGGAGATGACTTGGGCGCTGACCCGCAGGGGGTCGCCGCCCAGACCCAGCTCCTGGACCGAGTAGATGCCCAGCATTACTGTCATGGTGGAGCCAAGACAGACCAGAATATGGGTGCGCAGACCGGCAGCCCGGCCGTGCCGGCCTCGTTCAGAGCCAATGCAGCCGCCAATCAGGGTGGCAAGCAGGATGCGGAACGTGACGGACCAAATGTTAAATTCGGCCAGTGTTTGTATAATGGTGCTCATAACCATACCTCCATAAGAAGTGTTAGCGCCCTGCCGTGAGGGCGGGCAGCAGATATTTTTATATAAGATATACGCACAAGCACGCTTTGTCAAGAGGGAACCGAACGGGCGGAAGGAAGTGTGAAAAGGGGGCGAGTACGATGACTGGGCCAAGGTAGCCCTGGGCTGGGCGATTGAGGAGGGCATCCTCCACGGCGTTCCCTTCACGAACGCCAAGGAGAATGCTACCCGTGCTCAGGCAGCCCAGATGCTGATGAACTACCTGCGCAAGTAAACAACATAAAACAAGACCGGCGGAGAATTCCGCCGGTCCTGTTGTTAAAGTAGATGGATTTGATTTGTTCTTATCGCCGCTGTGTGCTACAATGGGCGGGAACGGAGGTGTCTGCATGCACAACGAATTGACACAGAAGGACATCCAACTGATGAAAGAGGAATTGGATTACCGCCGCATCCAGCTACGCCCTCAGCTGTTGGAGGAGGTCAAGACGGCCCGGGCCTTTGGAGATTTGAGTGAAAATTTTGAATACAAGGCGGCCAAACGGGACAAAAACCGCAATGAGAGCCGCATCCGTTATTTGGAAAACATGATCAAGACGGCCGTAGTTATCACCGGGGAGACGGATGATGGAAAAGTGGGCCTTTACGATTTTGTCACCGTCTTTGTAGAGGAGGACGAGGAGGAACAGGTATATCAGATCGTTACCACCGTGCGGCAGGACGCGCTGAAAAACCGCATCAGCAAGGAGTCGCCTTTTGGCAAGGCGGTGCTGGGCAAAAAAGTGGGGGACCGGGTGCACATTCAGGTCAACGACAATTACGGCTATTACATCGTTATCCAAAGCATAAAAAAGGGGGAGGACGACGGGACAATACCCATCAACTCCTTTTGAGTGAGTTGATTTGGAATTTACCTGTATGTTTCTGCGCCGAGCTGGGATTTTTGCTGTGGCGGCGCACGTCTGCGAAGAAACGGGATATTAAACGGCCAAATTTGGGCTGTATATCAGATGAAATTTCTGGTAAAATAAACTTGCGTGAGTGGACTTTTTGCGCTACAATAAAGAAAGTTAAAAATTTAACATTATTGAGGCGAAGGGCTGACAATCTGTCGGCTCACCGCCTTATCACAGGAAAGGAGGATGGACCATGGCAATGGAAGCCATCCAGCAGGTGACCCAGGCGGAGCAGGAGGGTCAGCGCCTGCGGGAGGAGGCCACTGCAGCTGCCCGGCAGACGGTGGTTCAGGCCGAGCGGGAAGGCAGGCAGGTCCTGGAAACCGCCCGGAGAGAGGCTCAGGAACAGGCAAAAGCCATGCTGGACAACGCGGAGAAGCAGGCGGCCCAAAGCGCCGAGCGCGCTATGGACGAGGCCCGGCAGGACTGCGACGAACTGATCCGTGCAGCCCGGGCGCGGCTGGACAAGGCCGCGGCACTTATCGTAGAAAGGGTCGTGAACGAATAATGTCCATCGTCAAAATGAAGCATCTGCGCTTGATGGGGCTGGGGCAGGACCGCGAGGAACTGCTGCGGCTTCTGCAACGCATGGGCTGCGTGGAGATCGATGAGCCGGACGTGGACCCCGCGGACTCCCGGTGGGCGGGGGTGAGCAGCCCGGATGGGGCTGCCCTTGCCCGGGCGTTGGAGCGCAGGGGAGAAGGCGAGCGTGCTCTGGCCGCCCTAAAGCAGTACGCCCCGGAGAAGGGGGGACAGCGTCCCGCTCTGACTGAGGACGAACTGTTCGACCCTGACCAGCTGGTGCGAGGGGAACAGGCCATCCGCCGGGTGCTGGATACCCAACGGTCCATCATCGCCCTGCGTGCTCAACAGGCCAAGCTGAAGGAGGAGCGGGACGCACTGATCCCGTGGCTTGGATTGGACGTGCCTTTGGACACCCCCTCCACAAGGGAGATGACGGTGCAGTTGGGCACTCTGCCCGCAAGTCTGGACCTGAGCCAGGCGCAGGGATGCCTGCTGGCTGCCACGGAGCTTGCCCAGCTCACCTGTGCCGGGAGCGATGGGGAACGCCACCATCTGCTGCTCATGTACCACAACAGCGCGGAGGAGGAAGTGACCCGGAGCCTGAAAGAACTGGGCTGGGCCAGAGTGACCCCGCGCGGTTGGACGGGTACGGCCATGGAAAACGACCGGCGCATCCAGAATGAACTGAACGCTCTGGACAGGGAGATCGCTCAGGCGGAGGAAGAGTTGAACGCCTTGGGGTCGGCCCGGGCCGACCTGCAGCGGGTGGTGGACCGCTCCACCGTGGACGCACTGCGGGAGGAGGGGGCAAGCCGCCTGCTGGATACGAAAAGCACCTTCTTCCTGGAGGGCTGGGTACCCCGAGACAGCTGGCAGGCCGTGAGCAGCGCGCTGGAGGGCCGAATCTGTGCCTTTGAGCTGACCGACCCCGCCCCGGAGGACTATGAAAAGGTCCCCGTCAAGCTGAAAAACAACTGGTTTACCCGGCCATTAAATATGGTTACGGAGATGTATGTCTACCCGGCCTATGACGGGCTGGACCCCAACCCCTTCATGGCCCCCTTCTTCATCCTGTTCTTTGGACTGATGATGGCGGACATGGCCTATGGTCTGCTGATGTTAGTGGGCGGCTGGTATCTGCTGAAGAAGCTGCACGCCAAGGGAACCATGGGTCACATGGGCGGTCTGCTGGTGCTGTGCGGTGTGTCCACGTTTATCTTCGGCGCGCTGACCGGCGGATTTTTCGGAGACTTTATCCCTCAGCTGGCCAAGCTTATTGACCCGCAGAGCAACGTGCAGCTGCCCTATCTGTTTACGCCGCTGACAGATACGCTGGCCATTCTGGTGGGTTCCCTGGTGCTGGGCGTGATCCAGATCATCACCGGCATGGCCATCAGTGTGGTGTATAAGTGCCGCAACGGCGAGTGGGTGGATGCTTTGTGGAACGAGATCACCTGGTGGGTCGTTCTGACGGGCGCGGCCTTGGCCATACTGGGCATCGGCAGCGTGGCAGGGTATCCGGCGGTGCTGTTTGTGGGCCTTGCCATGCTGGTGTACGGCTCCACCCGAAACGCCAGGGGCTTTGGCAAGGTGACCGCCCTCATCGGTGCGGTGTACAACGGGGTGAGCGGCTATTTCAGCGATATTTTGTCCTATGCCCGACTCATGGCCCTGATGCTGGCCGGCGCGGTCATTGCCCAGGTGTTCAACACCCTGGGCAGCGTGACGGGGAATGTGGTCGGATTTGTGGTCATTTCCCTCATCGGAAACGCGCTGAATCTGGCGCTGAATCTGCTGGGCTGCTATGTCCACGATCTGCGCCTGCAATGTCTTGAATTCTTCGGACGCTTTTACAAGGAGGGCGGACGGCAGTTCCGCCCCATGGCCTTTGAAACAAAATATGTAGATATCAAGGAGGAAAATTAACATGGCTGCTTTTATTGAACTGTTTGGTGGTATTGGTCTGGCGTTCCTGGGTGCCGCCCTGGCGGTGGGCCTGTGCTGTGTAGGCTCTGCCAAGGGCACCGGCCTTGTGGGTGAGGCCGCTACCGGCCTGCTGTGCGAGGCCCCCGAGCACTTCTCCAAGTGCCTGATCCTGCAGGTGCTGCCCGGTACTCAGGGCCTGTACGGTCTGGTGGTCTGGTTCTTCAGCCTGTTCACCATGGGCGCCTTCTCCGGCGGCATCGTGCCCCTGACCATCACCCAGGGTCTGACCATGTTTGTGGCCTGCATCCCCATGGCCATCGGTGGCTGGCTGTCCGCCATCTTCCAGGGTCGCGTGGCCGCCGCCGCCATCAACGTGGTTGCCAAGAAGCCCAACGACTGGGCCAAGGGCATCATCCTGTGCGGTATTGTGGAGTTCTACGCCATTCTGTCCCTGCTGGCCTCTGTGCTGCTGCTGATGAATTCCCTGTAATTTGGGGGTATCAGAATGGACGGAATCGAAAAAATCACCGCGCGTATTCTGGATGACGCACGGCGTGAGGCGGAGGATATTGCCGCCCAGGCCCGGCAGAAGGCCGACGAGATCGCCCGGCAGTATGCCCGGCAGGCCGAACAGGAGACTGAGAGCATCCTGAAGCGGGGCGAGAGGGCCGCCGACGAGCGGTTGGAGCGGCTGGAGTCTGCGGCGGGTATGGAGCGGCGCAAGATGCTTCTGGCCGCCAAGCAGCAGGTGCTGGCCGAGGCTTTTGAAAAGGCGCTGGACGACCTGTGCTCCCTGCCTGAGCAGGAATACATTCACCTGTTGGCTGCACTGGCGGTCAAGGCGGCCCGCAGCGGACGGGAGCAGCTGATCTTCTCTGTGTCCGACCGTGCCCGGGTGGGCAAGCAGGTGGTTATGGCCGCCAACGAACTGTTGGTGAAGGACGCGGTGCCCGCCCTGCCTGAATCTTTGGGCGAGAGCAAGGTGGGCGCATTTCTGGGCAAGGTGGTCCAGAACACCGCCGCCATGGTCACCGGAACCGGCATGCTTACCCTCAGCGAGCAGACCCGGAACATTCGGGGCGGCTTTGTCATGAGTGACGGGGACGTGGAGGTCAACTGTGCCTTCGAGACTCTGGTGCGCATGCAGCGGGAAACGCTGGAAAAAGAAGTGGCGGACGTTTTGTTTGTCTAATACGTGAGGAGGGGTACCTTGTCTCACAAAAAGGATACAGATTATCTGAGTATATCCGCGCGGATCCGGGCCATGGAGAACCGCCTGCTCACCCGGGAACGGCTGGAGCGGATGGTGGAAGCCCGGGAGGACGCGGAGGCACTTAAGGTGCTGGCCGAGTGCGGCTACGGGGAGCTGAACGCCCTGAACGGAGCAGCGCTGGAGCAGATGCTGAGTGCGGCGCGGGAAAAAGTGTTTGCCGAACTGGAGGCGGGTCTTCCGGACAGCCGGCTGCTGGATCTCTTCCGGCTGAAATACGACTACCACAATGCCAAGGTGCTGGTCAAGGCCAGGGCCACGGACCAGGAGGCAGGCCGGTTGTTGGTGCCCGGCGGGCGGTATGCTCCGGAGGAACTGGAGCAGGGTCTTGAACACTGTGGTGAATTCTTCCACCGGGCGGTGGAGCGGGCCGGGGAGGCCATGGAGCAGACGGGTGACCCCCAGATGGCCGACCTGCTGCTGGACAAGGCCTGCTTTGAAGAAATGGGTCTGCTGGCAAAGGCGTGCGGCAGCGCATATCTGCAGGGCTATGTGCGCCTTGCGGTGGATGCGGCCAATCTGCGCTCCCGGGTGCGCTGTGCCCGGCTGGAAAAGGGACATGACTTTTTGAAGCAGGTGCTCATGGAGGGCGGAAACGTCAGCGTGGATGCCCTGCTGCGTGCCCGCGAGGTGGGTGAACCCTTCCGGGTGGGCCCCCTGAGCGAGGCATCCCGGCTGGCCGATGAGGTTGCAAAGCCCGGCGCGGGAGCACTGACCGCCTTTGAGCGGGAGTGCGACAATGCCCTGATGGCCTATCAGGAGAAGGCCCGCCGCACCCCCTTCGGAGAGGAAGTGGCGGCTGGTTACCTGTTTGCCCGTGAGGCGGAGCTGACCGCTATCCGCACTGTCATTTCCGGCCGTATGGCCGGGCTGGACCCGGATGTGATCCGGCAGCGGCTGCGGGAAAGCTATGTGTAAGCGGGAGGTGGATGCAGATGCAGATGTATAAGATCGCTGTTTTGGGCGACAAGGACAGCGTGCTGGGATTCCGGGCGCTGGGTCTTGACGTATTTCCTGCCGAAAACGCCGAGCAGGCGCGGCCCATCCTCCACCGGCTGGCCAAAGAGGGCTATGCCATCATCTATCTTACTGAGCAGCTGGCCACCGGGCTGGGTGCGGAGATGGCCCGCTACAAGGATGAGTTGACCCCCGCAATCATCCTCATCCCCGGGAAGGAAGGCTCGCTGGGCATCGGAATGGAGAATATTAAGACCGCGGTAGAAAGAGCGGTCGGTGCAGATATTCTCTAAGAGAAGCAACAACAAAGAAATTTTCTTCGAAAGAAGGTTTTAGCCTATGGGAAAGATCGTCAAGGTCTCCGGTCCTCTGGTGGTGGCCACGGGACTGGAAGAGGCCAACATGGCCGACGTGGTCCGTGTGGGTGAGCAGCGTCTGATCGGTGAGATCCTCACCATGACGGGCGGTTCTGCCTCCATTCAGGTGTACGAGGAGACTTCCGGACTTGGCCCCGGTGCCGAGGTGGTCACCACCGGTGCTCCCCTGTCCGTGGAACTGGGCCCCGGTCTGATCGAAAATATCTATGACGGCATCCAGCGTCCGCTGGACGTGATCATGAAGACGGTGGGCAGCAACAGCCTGCCCCGGGGCGTGGAAGTGCCCGCTCTGGACCGGGAGAAGAAGTGGACCTTTGTCCCCACAGTTAAGGTGGGCGACAAGGTAGTGGGCGGTGACGTGATCGGCACCGTTCAGGAGACTGCTTCCATCCTGCATAAGATCATGATCCCCCCGAAAATGGAGGGAGCCATCGCCGCCATTGAGGGGGGCGAGTTCACCGTTACTGACACGGTAGCCAAGCTGGAGATGGCCGACGGTACGGTGAAGGAACTGACCCTGATGCAGAAGTGGCCTGTGCGCGTGGGCCGCCCCTACAAGCACAAGTATCCCCCGAAAAAGCCGCTGTCCTCCGGTCAGCGCATCGTGGACACCATGTTCCCTGTGGCCAAGGGCGGCACCGCCGCTATCCCCGGCCCCTTCGGCTCGGGTAAGACCGTGATGCAGCACGCCCTGGCCAAGTGGTCGGACGTGGATCTGGTGGTCTACATCGGCTGCGGCGAGCGCGGCAACGAGATGACCGACGTGCTGCGGGAATTCCCCGAGCTGGTGGACCCCCGCACCGGTGAGACGCTGATGAAGCGTACCGTCCTTATTGCCAACACCTCTGATATGCCCGTGGCTGCCCGTGAGGCATCCATCTATACGGGCATTACCATTGCCGAGTATTTCCGTGACATGGGCTACGATGTGGCCGTCATTCCCGACTCCACCTCCCGCTGGGCTGAGGCTTTGCGTGAGATGTCCGGCCGTCTGGAAGAGATGCCCGGTGAGGAGGGCTATCCGGCCTACCTCGCCTCTCGTCTGTCCCAGTTCTATGAGCGGGCGGGCAGCGTGTCCTGTCTGGGCAGCGATGAGCGCAGAGGCAGCCTGACCGCCGTGGGCGCGGTGTCCCCTCCCGGCGGCGACCTGTCTGAGCCGGTGTCTCAGGCCACCATGCGTATCGTCAAGGTGTTCTGGGCGCTGGACGCGTCTTTGGCTTACCGCCGTCACTTCCCCGCCATCAACTGGCTCAACTCCTACTCCCTGTATCTGGAGTCCCTGAAGCCCTGGTACGACGAAAATCTGGGCAAGGGCTTCCTTGCTAACCGTGAGTGGGCCATGGCCATGCTTCAGGAGGAGGCCAGTCTGAACGAGATCGTCCAGCTGGTGGGCAAGGACTCCCTGTCCGCCAAGGACCAGATCACCCTTGAGGTGGCCAAGATGATTCGGGAGGATTTCCTGCAGCAGAACTCCTTTGTGGATATCGACTCCTTCTCCGAGTACGACCGTCAGGGCCGCATGATGCAGCTGATCCAGGACTACGACCGACTGTGCCGGGAGGCTGCTGCTGCCGGGGCTGACGTAAATGCCCTGTTCAATATTCCGGCTCGGGTGGGCATCGGCCGGGCCAAGAGTGTTCCTGCCGACCAGTATAAGGAAAACTATGAAGTGCTCTCCGGTGAGATGGAAGAGCAGATCCGGGCCTTGGCCGAGAAAGGGGGCGATGAGCTGTGATCCGTGAATACAAGACAATTGAGGAGATCAACGGCCCCCTGATGGTGGTCAAAAAGGTGCAGGGCGTCACCTATGACGAGCTGGCTGAGATCGAGCTGACCGACGGCTCCGTGCGCCGGTGCAAGGTACTGGAAGTCAACGGCGACTCCGCCGTGGTCCAGCTGTTTGAAAACTCCGCGGGCATCAACCTGCGGGATTCCAAGGTGCGTTTTTTGGGCCACCCCCTGCAGCTGGCGGTTTCCGGTGACATGCTGGGCCGCGTGTTCAACGGCATGGGTCAGCCCATTGACGGCGGCCCCGCCATTCTGGCGGAAGAGTACCGTGACATCAACGGTCTGCCCATGAACCCTGCCGCCCGCAACTACCCCAACGAATTTATTCAGACGGGTATTTCCTCCATCGACGGACTGAATACCCTGGTCCGCGGGCAGAAGCTGCCCATTTTCTCCGGATCCGGCCTGCCCCACGCCAATCTGGCTGCCCAGATCGCCCGTCAGGCCAAGGTTCTGGACGGATAGAGCAAGTTCGCCGTAGTATTTGCGGCTATCGGTATTACGTTTGAAGAGTCTGAGTTCTTTGTCAGCGAGTTCAAGCGTACCGGCGCCATCGACCGCACCGTGCTCTTCACCAATCTGGCCTACGACCCCGCCGTGGAACGTATCGCCACCCCCCGCATGGCCCTGACCGCCGCAGAGTATCTGGCCTTTGAGCAGGGGATGCACGTGCTGGTCATCCTCACCGACATCACCAACTACGCTGAAGCGCTGCGCGAAATTTCCGCCGCCAAGAAGGAAGTTCCCGGCCGCCGTGGCTACCCCGGCTACCTGTACACCGATCTTGCCACCATGTACGAGCGTGCCGGCCGCCAGATGGGCAAGGAGGGTTCCATTACCATGATCCCCATCCTCACCATGCCTGAGGATGACAAGACCCACCCCATCCCCGACCTGACCGGCTATATCACCGAGGGTCAGATCATCCTGTCCCGTGAGCTGTTCCGCCGCGGCGTCACACCCCCTGTGGATGTGCTGCCCTCCCTGTCCCGTCTGAAGGACAAGGGTACCGGCGCGGGCAAGACCCGAGAGGACCACTCAGGTACCATGAACCAGCTGTTCGCCGCCTACGCCACCGGCAAGGAGAACAAGGAACTCATGTCCATTCTGGGCGAGGCGGCCCTGTCTCCCACCGACCTGCTGTACGCAAAATTCGCTGACGAGTTTGAAAAGCGCTATGTGGGCCAGGGCAATGACGAGAACCGCTCCATTGAGGAGACGCTGGACCTGGGCTGGGAGCTGCTGAGCATCCTGCCCACATCCGAGCTTAAGCGCATCAAGCCGGAGTATATTGAAAAATACCTGCCCAAGAAGGATTAATACTGATTCTTGATGAAATTATTTCATCAAGAATCCCGCGTGCTGTGCACGCTCGAATTGTGCTGACGACACAATTCACCGTCTCATAAAAACTTGACGCGCTTTGCGCTATAAAAAGGATGAAACCTTTTTATCAAGTTTTAGTATAAGGAGGGAAGCAAATGCCTTCCACGACCATAAACCCCACCCGCATGGAACTGACCCGGCTCAAAGGCCGGCTCAAGACCGCCCAGCGGGGGCACAAGCTGCTCAAGGACAAACGGGATGAGCTGATGAAGCAGTTCATGGACGTGGTGCGGGAAAACCGCGCCCTGCGAAAAAGAGTGGAGGAAGCCCTTATGCGCGCTCACGGCTCCTTTACCGTGGCCTCCGCCCTCATGTCCCCGGAGATGCTGGAGCAGTCCCTTATGTGCCCCAAGCAGAGCGTGGAACTGGATATGACCTTTGAAAACGTCATGTCGGTGGACGTGCCGGAGTACCAGTTCCACACCAAGAATGATGACCCTTCTCAGATTTATCCCTACGGCTTTGCCCAGACCAGCGGAGAGCTGGACGATGCGGTGACCGAGCTTGCGGGTGTGTTTCAGGACATGCTCAAGCTGGCCCGGATCGAAAAGACCAGTCAGCTGCTGGCTGAAGAGATCGAAAAGACCCGCCGGCGCGTCAATGCACTGGAGTACGTCAAGATTCCCCAGATGCAGGCCAGCATCAAGTATATTACCATGAAGCTGGACGAGAACGAGCGCGCCAACACCATCCGACTGATGAAGGTGAAGGATATGATCCTGAACCAGGCGCTGGAGGAAAAGCGGGCCGCCACCGCCCGGGCGGCGGAAAACTGAACACAGCCCAAACCCGACAGTCCGGAACGGGCTGTCGGGTTTTTGTGTGTAAAAAAGCGGAGCGGGTTGCTTTTTGGGGTGAGGGGTGGTAGTATTTTTTTGAGCGAACAAAGGAGGAAGCGTGATGTACGAGATAAAATATTATCTGCCCAGCACCGGTGATATGACGGACCGCACAGCAGACATCCGAACCCTGCTGGAGCAGTACGGCGTATGCCGTCTGGGATGCGGAATCTTTGCGGTATCCGGAGTGGATATGCCTGACCATACCACCCTCATGGGTGAGGGGGGAGCCACCACACTGCACCTTCCGGAGGACGCGGATAAAAATTACGCCGTAAAGGTGGGTTCCTTCTGCACTGTCAAAGACCTGCATTTCCGGGGCGATGACAACCTGACAGTGCGCGCAGAGGAGATGGGTGACCGGCACGGCGTCCTGTTTGAGGGAACAGCCACCCTGAAGGATTGGGCAAACCAGCCCCGCAACTCCATCATTTCCGGCTGCTTTATCACCGGCTTCTCAGGCGGCGGTATCACCTGCCGTGATACGGGGTACAGCACCATTTCCAGCCTGACCGTGTCCGACTGCCACATCATGTGCTGCGGCGCAGGCATCAATATCTCTCACTACAGCGAGTTCCACAAGTTTACCAATGTGCTCAGTGAGAAGAATCGCTACGGCTGCATCAACAACGGGGGCAACAACGTGTTTACCAACTGCGGCTTCAACGCCAATGTGACGGGCTTCCTCATGGACAACTCAAAGGGGCAGTCCCCCAACAACTCCCACGGCTCCATGGTGGGCTGCACCATCAACCACTCCAACTCCAACGAGGGCATCGGCATCATGGCCCTGGGTACCAAGGCGGGCTATATCTTCACCGGCTGTCAGGTGTTCTTCTCCAAAATTGTGGTGGAGAACTCCGACGGCCTGGTGTTCGATGCCATGAACTATGGCAAAAAAGTGGAGATCGACATCAAGGGCGGCGGAAGCGTCCTGTTCTCCAACAGCGTATTCAGGCCCGCACCAGATGCCATCCGCGTCACCGACAATGACAATGTGCGCTTCGTCAACTGCTACACCAGAGATACCGGGGAGACCGTTGGTTTGGAATGGGCGGTCGGTGCGGAGAAAAAATAAAAGCCAAACATGCGGAAAAATTCCCTGCCCCTCTTGCCGAGGGGCGGGGAATTTTGTATACTGATGAGTGTTGACATAAAGCAGAAGGAGGAGAACGGCTTGGTTGGCAGACGAGTGAAGCGAAAAGGCGGGCTTGTGGGCTTTTTTGTCCGGATGGGCCTTGGGATATACCGGGCGGCGGTGGTGCTGTCAGCAATCATTGTTCTAAGCTATGTGGCCTACAAAGTTTTTGTTCAGCCTCCTGCTGTTCCCACTCCGGAGATTCCCGGTGTCAGCCAGGGCGATATTTCCGGGCAGGAGCAGGAAGGTTTAAAACGCCGGGACCAGGTGTGGACCTTCCTGTTGATGGGCACAGACGATGGAAACGGCAATGCCGACACCCTTATGGTTGCCACCTACGATGTGAAGCAACAGAAAGTGGGTGTGGTGTCCGTCCCCCGGGATACCATCGTGGACCGGGAATGGAGCCGCTATCCCAAAATCAACGGTGCATACAGTAAGGGCATAAGTCGGGTGAAGGAAGAGGTGTCCCACCTGTTGGGCATTCCCATTGACTACTACATCAAGGTGGATATCAAGGCCTTTGTGGCTTTGGTGGACGAGGTGGACGGCGTAGACTTCAACGTGCCGGTGGACATGAATTACGATGATCCCTGGCAGAATTTGTCTATCCACTATAAGAAGGGCATGCAGCATCTGACCGGCCAGCAGGCGTTGGAGGTGGTGCGCTTCCGCCACAACAACGATATGTCCGGCTATTCCGACGTGGGCCGCACCCAGACCCAGCAGGCACTGCTCCGTGCGGTGGCGCAGAAGGTGCTTTCCTGGGACAGCGTGCCCAAGATTGCCGGATTTGTGGATATCTTTGCCGACTATGTGGACACGGATCTGGATGTGTCTGATATGGTGTACTTTGCCACCCAGGCCCTCTATCTGGACCTGAGCGCGGGAGTGTCCAACAAGACGTTGGAAGGGCGTGGGGATGCCACCTACAAGGGATATACCTGGTGCTATGAGTTGGACAAGGACAAAACGCTGGCAGATATCAACGCCATGCTTAACCCCTATACCACCCCGGTCACAGAAGAAATGGCCCATATCATGAAGGCGGATTCCTACGCCACCTAAAGGGCAGAATGATACATAAGATAAGCGCCATGGGCGCAGGGAGGATACACACATGAGCGAAGCGATGCAGAGCAATCCCGGAAAGGAACTGGTGCGCACCGTAAACGGCGTGGACTGGCTGCGTATTCCAATTAAGACCTGCCTGATCACCAACGAGCATGATATGAAGAACATCGTAGATGAGTTTGCCCGGGAGCAGTTGCAGGAGGGGGATATCCTCTTCATCTCCGAAAAGGCGGTGGCCTGCACCCAAAACCGTGCCATCCCCATGGAGGACATCAAGCCCCGCAAGCTGGCGGTCATCCTGAGCAAATACGTGACCAAGACCCCCCACGGCATCGGCCTGGGTATCCCCGAGACCATGGAGATGGCCCTGCGGGAGTGCGGCACCCTGCGTATCCTGTTTGCGGCGGTTTGCTCCGTCATCGGAAAGCTGTTTAAGCGGAACGGCTGGTTTTATATCGTGGCCGGCCCCAAGGCCCGGGGCATCGACGGCCCCACCGAGGGTACTATCCCTCCCTATGACCACTATGTGGTGCTCACCCCCGAGGATCCCAACGGCACCTCCAAGAAGCTGGCCAAGGCGCTGGGCCACCCCGTGGCCATCGTGGA
>JAZSJB010000066.1:0-3628 GCA_045534105.1 Lawsonibacter sp.
ATCCCCGGCGGCAGCGTGGTGTCCGGTCCCCGTACTATGATCCAGTATGTGGCCACCGAGTACGGTATTGTCAAGCTATCCGGCCTGTCCCTGCGGGAGCGGGCCCAGGCCATGATCTCCATCGCCCACCCGGCCTTCCACGCCGAACTGGAGGCTTACGCGAAAGAGACTTGGGGTTAAATAGCAAAAGCAACAGCGCCTGTGCCGATGGCACAGGCGCTGTTTTGGTTATATCAGTTCCCACTGGAAGTTTTCCAGCTTCAGTCGACTGCCCACAGTGGTGCCTTCCGGCAGCAGGAACATGGTGATGGAATGGGGCTGGCCCTCGTCCGTTACCAGTTCGGCGTAATCCCCGTTGACGGCCAGCACGGTGTAATAAATGGGGTCCAAGGCAGATCCCTCCCGGTTTAGGAGTCGATGAAGCTGCGGATGCGCAGCTTTACGCCCAGATCAGCGGCGATGGACTTACACAACTCGATCTCTTCCGCCGTCTTGTCCTTGTCCACGATGGTCAAAATGACCTCGGGCACATAGCTGGCTGCTTCTTTGGCAAAGTCCAGCATGGCCCCGTAGGCCGCCTCACCCTGGATGGGGTGGCACAGGGCCACATAATCGGCGGCGTTGGTGGAGTTGAGGGAGATGGAAAGGGTGTGGATGCGGCCCTGCAGCTCAGGGCACACGTTGCGCCCGTTGATCAGGTTGGCGTGGCCGTTGGTGTTGATGCGCACCGGGGGCAGCTTGTCCCCGAAACGCCCTTTCAGCTCGTCCACCAGCCACAGCAGGTCGTCCAGGCGGTAGGTGGGCTCGCCGTAGCCGCAGAAAACGATTTCCCGGTAAGAACACACGTCTCGGCCCAGAAAGCTGTCCAGCGCCTCCTGCCGGGTGGGCTCCCGCTCCAGCCACAGGGAGTCCTCGGTATAGATGGAACCCTGGGCCTTGCCGTGGCGCAGACAGAACTCGCAGTTGCAGTTGCACTTGTTGGTCAGGTTGACATAAAGTGCGCCCTCGTATTCGTAAGTGATGGTCATATCCGATACCTCTCAGTCGTTGATGTTAAAGAAGCGCTTGCCGTTTTCATAGGTGATCCGGGCGGCCTCCTCCGGGGTGATGCCCTTGAGCTCAGCAATTTTTTCGGATACAAAGTGAACGTAGCTGGAATCATTGCGTTTGCCACGGTGGGGTTCCGGGGTGAGGTAGGGGGAGTCCGTCTCAATCATGATCCGGTCCAGAGGCAGCCAGCGGATGACCTCCAGCGCCTTGCGGGCATTTTTGAAGGTGATCACCCCGGTGAAGGAGAGCATCCAGCCCATCTTCACCAGCACCTTAGCGTCCTCAATGCTGCCGGCATAGCAGTGGTACACGCCGGGCACATCCTTGAACTGCCGCACGATGTCCAGGGTATCCTTGTGGGCGTCCCGGTTGTGGACGATGACGGGCAGCTTCGTCTCACGGGCCAGTTCCAGATGGCGGGTGAACACATGCTTTTGAAGGTTAGCGGGGGCGTTGTCCTTCCAGTAGTAGTCCAAACCCACCTCGCCGATGGCCTTTACCTTGGGATGCTTTGCCAGCTCCCGCAGGCGGTCCTGAACGTCCTCCGACCAGGTGTGGCAGTCGGAGGGGTGCACACCTACGGCGGCATAGACATGGGGGAACTTCTCCGCCAGGGCGATTGCACCCAGGGAGGACTCCAGAGTGCAGCCGGGGTTGATGATGAGGCCGACCCCCTTTTCGGGCATGGAGGCGATCAGCTCGTCCCGGTCGTTGTCGTAAAGTTCAGAGCCATAGTGGGCGTGGGTGTCAAAATACATAAGGTCAGATCCTTTGTGTGGTAAAATGTTGCCCATGGGGCGAACACCAGTATAACAAACCCGCGGACAAAGTTCAAGCCGGACGGTGGAAAGAATGGCTGAAACCCTACGGAAATTATGCGAAAAAAGCAAAAAAACTATTGACACACGGGGGAACATCTATTATAATAACGCTTACCTGTGAAAAGGGGCTTTTTTGTCCTGCGCATTTTTACGGTGTTATGCGCAGGTCCCCCTCACCCAATGGGACACAGGGAGGCAATTGCCGGATCTCACCGTACACATGGCGCGACTATGCGCTTTTGTTTGCTGGATCCGGCCCAAACGAGCCGTATCCAGCTTTTTTGCTGTTGGCTCAAAAGCGGCTTGACCGCTAATATTAAAGGAGGTGCCGAACGTATGGCAAAGGCCGGCGCACGCGTGAAGATCACCCTGCGGTGTTCTGAGTGCAAGCAGAGAAACTACAACACCAACAAGAACAAGAAGAACGACCCCGACCGTCTGGAGATGAACAAGTACTGCCCCTTCTGCAGAAAGCACACCGTTCATAACGAGACGAAGTAATCAGCCGGACTGCTGATAAGAAAGAAGGGTGTACCAAATGTCTGAAAACGAGAAGAAGTCCAAGACCGGCATCTTCGCCCGCATCGCCAAGTGGATGCGCGAACTGAAGAGCGAGCTGAAGAAGGTCCAGTGGCCCACCGGAAAGCAGACTGTGAACAACACTGTCATCGTCATCATCTGTGTCATCATCGTGGGTATCTTCATCTGGGTTTTTGATGCTCTGGCCAGCGGCGTCATCGGCGCCATCATGGCTCTGTTCAAGGGCTGAGGAGAGGAATCATGGCTGAAAGTGCAAAATGGTATGTTGTGCATACCTACTCCGGCTATGAAAACACCGTCAAGACCACCATCGAAAAGCACGTGGCCGGCCGCAATATGCAGGATCTGATCCATGAGATCAGCATTCCTCTTGAAACGGTCACCGAGATCACCGACAACGGCCCCAAAGAGGTCGAGCGTAAGGTATTCCCCGGCTACGTTCTGGTCAAGATGGTCATGACGGACGAGACCTGGCACGTGATCCGCAACATCCGCGGCGTTACCGGCTTCCTGGGTGAGGGCAACAAGGCCATCCCCCTGTCTGAGAGCGACATTGCCGCCCTCGGCGTGGAAAAGCGGGAGGTCATTGTCAGCTACGCGGTGGGCGACAGCGTGCGCATTACCGACGGCGCTCTGGAATCCTTCCTGGGCACCGTGGAAGAGATCGATCTGGAGCGCGGCAAGGTGCGCGTGGTGGTGTCCATGTTCGGACGCGAGACCCCCGTGGAACTGGAGCTGGACCAGGTCGAAGTCAACGCTTAACATTTCCGCGGCCTGAGGGCCGCAACCAAGTGGGAGGAACGGCAAACTGTTCCGCCATCAAACCACATTTCAATTATGGAGGTGCTCTTTCGTGGCACAGAAAATTACTGGTTACGTTAAACTGCAGATTCCCGCCGGCAAGGCGACTCCCGCTCCCCCTGTTGGCCCTGCTCTGGGTCAGCATGGCGTTAACATCGCCGCTTTCACCAAGGAGTTCAACGAGCGCACCAAGAACGATGTCGGTATGATCATCCCCGTCATCATCACCGTGTACGCTGACCGCTCCTTCACCTTTATCACCAAGACTCCCCCCGCCGCTGTCCTGATCAAGAAGGCCTGCAACCTCGAGTCCGGCTCCGGTGTGCCCAACAAGACCAAGGTGGCCACCATCAGCAAGGAAGATGTTCGCAAGATCGCCGAGATCAAGATGCCCGACCTGAACGCCGCCAGCATCG
>JAZSJB010000043.1:0-21555 GCA_045534105.1 Lawsonibacter sp.
TGTCCGAATACACCCCCCGCACCTTTTCCGATTTGAGCGACACCCCCTATGCCGACTCCATCAATACCCTGACCACCTACGGCATGCTGGGCGGCTACGGCGACGGCACCTTCCGTCCCGACACCCATATAACCAGAGCAGAATTCTGTGCCATGCTTGGCAACATGCTGGATCTGGCGCCCTCCCCGGTCACCCAAAGTCTCTTCCCCGATATTTCCCCCAACGACTGGTTTGCCCCCATCGTACATGCCATGCAGTCCGATGGTCTGCTGTCCGGCTATGAGGATGGTTCCTTCCGCCCCAATGATACCATCTCCCAACAGGAAGTGGTAAGCATTCTTGCAAAGCTGTCCACCCTGTTGAACATGTACGCCTATAACCGCCGCAACATCTCCCCCACAGAGGAGGTCATGGCCGAGTTCGCCCACTTCAGCGACTGGGCTCAGCAGCCCGCCTGGCTGCTGGACAGCTGCGAGGTGGATCTTTCCGCCCTGACCACCCCTCAGGACCAGGCCACTCGGGGACAAGCCGCTGACCTTTTGTGCCAGCTGCTGACCCAAACCAAGGTCCTGTGGCCCTGATCACAACAAGAAAGGATCTGATTTCATGACTAAAATCGATATTATTTCCGGCTTTTTGGGAGCAGGTAAGACCACACTGATCAAAAAACTGCTTCAGGAGGCCTTTCAGGACGAAAAAATTGTACTGATTGAAAACGAGTTTGGCGAAATCGGCATCGACGGCGGTTTCCTCAAGGAGGCCGGCGTGCAGATCACCGAAATGAACTCCGGCTGCATCTGCTGCTCCCTGGTGGGCGACTTCGGCACCGCTCTAAAGGAGGTTCTGGACACCTACGCTCCGGACCGTATCATCATCGAACCCTCCGGCGTGGGCAAGCTGTCCGATGTAATTGCCGCTGTGGAGCGGGTCAAGGACGAGGGCGCACCCCTCACCCTGAACAGCTTTGTCACCGTGGTGGACGCCATGAAGTGCAAGATCTATATGAAGAATTTTGGCGAGTTCTTTAACGATCAGGTCGAGCACGCCAGCGCTATCCTTCTATCCCGTACCCAAAATGTGGACGAAGGCAAGCTGCACACCGCAGTCCACCTGCTGCGCGAGCACAACGAGAAAGCCGCCATCCTCACCACCCCCTGGGAAGCGCTGACCGGAGCACAGATCATCGCCGCCATGGAGGGTGGCCATGACCTGGCCCATGAGCTGATGGATGAGATCGCCCACCACCATCACGACCACGATGAACACTGCGACTGCGGCTGCCATGACCACGACCATCATCATGAGCACGATGAGCACTGCGACTGTGGCTGCCATGACCACGAGCATCACCACCACGACCATGGTGAGCACTGTGACTGCGGCTGCCACAGCCATGACCACCATCATGAGGAATCCGCCTGCGATGCCTGCCTGCTCCACCACCATCACCACCACGCGGACGAGGTATTCACCTCCTGGGGGCGTGAGACACCCAACAAGTACACCCGCGAGGATCTGCAGGACATTCTGTCCGAGCTGGCCATGGGCACATCCGTGGGCACCGTTCTGCGTGCCAAGGGCATGGTCCCCTGCTCCGACTGCGGCCACTGGCTGCACTTCGACCTGGTGCCCGGAGAGTTCGAGATCCGCGAGGGCGGCGCAGAGTACACCGGCCGTCTGTGCGTGATCGGATCCGGTCTGGACGAGGATAAACTGGCAAAACTGTTTGCCCTGTAAGGAGGCCTTTTCATGAAGGAAGCGTCTGTGGCCATTTATCTGGTCAACGGTTTTCTGGATAGCGGCAAGACCACCCTGCTCCACGACACCATGGGCATGGATTATTTCAACGATGGGCAGCGCACCGTCCTCATCCGCTGCGAGGACGGCGAGTGCGAGTATGACGATGCCTTTCTCAAGGCCCACAACACCACTCTGGTGTCCATCGAGGATGAGGGACAACTGACCGCGGAATTCTTCAGCAAGCTCAAGGGGCTTCATGCTCCCGAACGAATTCTGGTGGAGTACAACGGCATGTGGTCTATGGACACCATTTTGTCCGTCCGCCTGCCCCGTGACTGGGGAATTTTCCAGATCATTACCGTCATTGACGGAACAACCTTTGAATTGTACCAAAACAATATGCAGTCCAAAATCGTGGACATGGTGTCCGAAGCGGACATGATCCTCTTTAACCGCTGCACCGCCGATCAGCCTCTGGCAGGTTGGAAGCGTTCCATCCGAGCAGTCAACCGCATGGCAGAGATCGTATTTGAAGATATCAAGGGTATTGAGTTGGAGGTCCAGGACATCCTCCCCTACTCTCTGGACGAGCCTTCCATTACACTGCAGGATACGGACTACGGTATTTGGTATCTGCACATTCAGGAGCATCCCGAGCTGTATCTGGACAAGACCATTACCTTCAAGGCCCAGGCCATGACCAACCCAAAGCTGCCCAAGGGAACCTTTGTACCCGGCCGCAACGCCATGACCTGCTGCGCCGATGACATCCGCTTCTTCGGTTTCCTGTGTAAGTATCCCGGGGTGAAGCAGCTGCGCACCGGTGAATGGGTCTACATCACCGCCCGCATCAAGTGGGAGCACTCCCCCGTCTACGAGGATCAGGGTGTGGTTCTCTACGCACTGGAGGTAGAGCCCGGTCTGCGACCGGAAGATCCGCTGGTCTACTTCCGCTGAGGTATGCCATGGGTGAATTGATCAAACTGTTTTCCAGTGATCTCCAAAAGGAATATCTGCTGGCCCGGTTGGGCGAATTGCGCGCTGAGCTGGATGAACTGGATGCCCGTGAACCCGAGGATATGGACAGCGAGGAATACGAACAATGGGGCGACCTCCACGAGGACTTGGAGGACCAAATTGACGAGATTCTGGATATGCTGGATGAAGAATAAACGCAAAACGGCCCGGACCTTTTGGTCCGGGCCGTTTCTGTTTGGTTTTAGTGCTTCTCGCCGTAGTGGACGTGGAGCAGGTGATGCAGCTTTTCCTCAGAATAGCCGTCAAGCACATCGTCCATGACAGGGTTGTACTCGGCACGCTTGAAGATAGCAGACTTGTCGGTGGTATACAGACCGGCGGCACGCTCCAGTTTCTTGTCTCTGCGGCCAATGGGCTGACCGGCGCCGCCCACACAGCCGGTGGGGCAGGTCATGACCTCGATCAGGTGGTAGTCCACCTCGCCGGCCTCGATCTTCTTCAACAGCTCCTGAGCATGGGCAAGGCCGTGGACAACGGCAATGCGGATCTCGGTGCCGCCCACATCCAGAGTGGCCTCACGGATGGACTCCTCACCACGCAGGGGGGACAGTTCCAGGGTGCGCAGGGTATTTTTGGACTTGTCGGGCAGGCAGTAGCGGGCCACAGCCTCGGCCACACCGCCGGTGGTGCCGAAAATCACACCGGAACCGGAGCCGAAGCCGAAGGGAGTGTCGGGAGTCTCCAGCTCCAACTGAGGCAGCTGAATACCAGACTCCTTGATCATGTCGATGATCTCCTGAGAGGTCAGCACCAGATCAACATCCGGCACGCCTTCGGTAACAAACTCGGGACGGGCAGCCTCCATCTTCTTGGCGGTACAGGGCATGATGGCGATGTGATAGGTGGTCTTGCCATCCTCGGCATCCTTAGCCTTGTACTTGTCCTTGATCAGAGCACCCTGCATCTCCATGGGAGACTTGCAGGAGGAGATGTTCTTCAGATACTTGGGATTCATGTTCTCCAGATACTTGACCCAGGCGGGGCAGCAGGAGGTGAACATGGGGAAGGGACCGCCAGCGGCCAGGCGGGCCTTGAACTCCTCGGCCTCCTGGATGGTGGTCAGGTCGGCACCGAAGGTGGTGTCATAAACCTCGTCCCCGCCCATGAGCTTCAGGGCAGTGACCATCTGATCCAGCACGTTGGTGCCGGCGGGCAGACCGAAGGCCTCACCCACGGCAACACGCACAGCGGGAGCGATCTGTACCACCACGCGCTTGCTGTCATCGTGGATGGCACGCCAGGCGGCACCGATCTGGTTGTAGACGGTGATGGCGCCGGTGGGACAAACGGCGGAGCACTGGCCGCAGCTGATGCACTTGGTCTGGGATAGAGTCCGGCCGAAGGCAGGAGTGACCTGCATGTTATAGCCGCGCTTGGCGAAGTCAATGATGCTCATGCCGATGGTCTCTTCACACACGCGTACACAGTCGCCGCACAGGATACACTTGCTGGGATCGCGGACCACGGCAGGGCTGGTGTCGTCAAAGGCGGCAACATCGCGGTTGTCCTGGAACCGAATTTGGCGCACGCCGAACTGGAGGGCCAGCTCCTGCAGGTGGCAGCTGCCGCTCTTCTCACAGATGGTGCAGTTGCAGTTGTGGGAAGCCAGCATCAGCTCCAGAATCATCCGGCGGTGCTTGAGCAGGCGGGCAGTGTTGGTCTTGATGGACAGACCGTCACGGGGCTGCATGGAGCAGGAAGTGTCGATCTTGCCGCGCTCGTCCTCCACCACGCACATACGGCAGGCGCCGTAAACGGACAGGTCGGAGTAGTAACAGAAGGTGGGCATCTCAATGCCTGCCTTGCGAATGACAGCCAGAACGTTGGGCTCACCGTCAAAGGGAACGCGCTGACCGTCGATGTACATAATTCCTTTTGCCATGTCTTACACCTCCGCAATGGCACCAACGGGGCAGCCCTTGATGCAGGCGCCGCACTTGATGCACTTTTCGGTATCGATCACATGGGGCTTCTTGACCTCGCCGGTAATGGCCTCCATGGGACACGCTTTCTTACACTTGGTACAGCCGATGCACTTGTCCGGGTCGATCTTCAGCACCTTTTTGGCTCCGTTGCAGTGGGGGCAGTGCTTGTCCACCACGTGGGCCAGGTACTCGTTGCGGAAGTGCTTCAGGGTGCTGATAACGGGCTTGCAGGCGGACTGCCCCAGACCGCACAGAGCGGTCTCGGTAATGGTGGAGGACAGCTCCTCCAGCATATCCAGATCCTCCAAAGTACCCTCGTTCTTCACGATGCGCTCCAGGATTTCCAGCATGCGGCGGGTACCCTCACGGCAGGGCACGCACTTGCCGCAGGACTCGTTCTGGGTGAAGTTCATGAAGAAGCGGGCGACCTCCACCATACAGGTGTCCTCGTCCATGACCACCAGGCCGCCGGAGCCGATCATAGCACCGACCTTCTTCAGGGAGTCGAAGTCCATGGGCATATCCAGATGCTCTTCGGTCAGACAGCCGCCGGAGGGACCACCGATCTGAACGGCCTTGAACTTCTTGCCGCCCTTGATGCCGCCGCCGATGTCGAAGATGACCTCACGCAGGGTGGTGCCCATGGGCACCTCGATCAGGCCGGTGTTGACCACGTTGCCGGTCAGAGCAAACACCTTGGTGCCGGAGCTGCTCTCAGTACCAATGTTGCTGAACCACTCGGCACCGTTGAGCACGATCAGAGGCACGTTGGCATAGGTCTCAACATTGTTGAGGACGGTCGGCTTGGCCCACAGGCCCTGATCCACGGTACGGGGAGGCTTCACGCGGGGCATGCCTCGCTTGCCTTCAATAGAGGCGGTCAGAGCGGAACCCTCGCCGCACACGAAGGCGCCGGCGCCGCGGTTCACGTGCAGATGGAAGGAGAACCCGCTGCCCATGATGTTGTCACCCAGCAGACCGGCCTCTTCCGCCTTGGCAATGGCCGCCTTCAGGCGCTGCACAGCCAGAGGATACTCGGCACGCACATAGATATAACCCTCGGTGGCATCGGTGGCGACGCCGGCGATGGCCATACCCTCAATAACGGAATGGGGAGAACCCTCCATAATACCCTGATCCATAAAGGCACCGGGGTCGCCCTCGTCGCCGTTACACACAACGTACTTCACGTCAGCAACGTTACGACGCACGCTCTCCCACTTACGGCCGGTGGGGAAGCCGCCGCCGCCGCGGCCGCGCAGACCGGAGTCGGTCATGGTCTTGCAGATCTCCTCGCCGGTCATCTCAAACAGCGCCTTCTCCAGAGCGGAATAGCCACCCTTGGCAATGTACTCCAGCATATCCTCTGCATCGGTCAGACCGCTGTTACGCAGAACAACGCGGGTCTGGTTCTTGCAGAAGGGGATCTCGTCGCGGTTCAGGCAAGTCTTGCCCTGCCCCTTGTACAGCAGACGGTCAATGACCTCACCGCCGATGATGGTCTTCTCGATGATCTCGTCACAGTCCTCTACCTTAACATGGATGTAGAGAACATTCTGGGGCTGGATGCTCACCAGGGGGCCGATCTCACAGAAACCGTGGCAGCCGCTCTTCTTCAGGTGGATACCGTTGCCCTCGGTCTCGTGCTTCAGGTCAACGCTGATCTGGATGCCGCGCTTTTCACACTCGGCCTTCAGATAGTCGTACACCTTCATGGCACCACTGGCGATACAGGCAGTACCGCCGCAAACCAGTACCTGACGCTCCTGACGGGCCAGCAGCTGCTCAGCCTCGGCGCGCAGGGCCTGGAACTCAGTTCTTGTCAGCTCAGCCATTTGCGGTCTCCTCCTTCTTCTTCAGTCTCTCGATCAGCTCCACCGCAGACTCGGGGGTCATCTTTGCGTAGACCTCATCATTCACAGTCATAGCAGGGGCCAGACTACAGGCGCCCAGACAGGCCACGGTCTCAAGAGTGAACAGACCGTCAGCAGAGGTCTTCTGCTTGCCTTCCAGACCCAGGTGGGCCTTCAGCGCCTTGTAGATGGGCTCGGACTTGCGCACGTGACAGGCAGTACCGTCACACACTTTAATAATGTACTTGCCCTTGGCCTCCAGCGAGAAGTTCTCGTAGAAGGTGGCAACGCTGTACACCTTGGCCACGCCGATGTTCAGCTTCTCGGCGATCAGCTCCAGAACGGGTACGCTCAGATACTTGTACTCGGCCTGAACATCCTGCATGATCGCAATGAGGTTGCTGCGCTTAGCACCGTAGGAGTCAATAATCTCCTCCACACGGGCCATGGAAATTCCATTTGCCATTGATTTCCTCTCCTCTTTTCCTAAATTTTCAGCACGGGACGATTGCGCCGTTTGCTCCACTCACTGTCGACACACCCACTCCCGGCCATGATTACGCATTTTCTATTTTAGCACAAACCCCTTTTATTCTCAACGGTTTCCCCAAAAAAACTTTTTCTTTTTCGCCTCTTTTCGCGCCGAACGATTTGTGTGGATTTCTGTGCCGAAATGTGGTAAAATCTTCACGATAATAGCCAAAAAGAGATTTGGGCGTAAATATATTCTTTTATTTATGTTGGTTATATGTTTTTTTAAATTTTATTTATTGAAACAAGGAGTCTTCACAATGAAAACCTACACCATCACAAAAGTTTCCGGCACACCCGACTGGTCTGCTATCCCCTCCCTGCCCATCGACCAGGTACATAAGACAGATACCGCGCCGGTCCGCGCCTGGGGGCAGGTGGCCTATAATGGCAATTCCCTCTTTGTCCGTCTGCGTGCAGAGGAAGCTCATATCCGCATGGAGGAAAGCGGTCCTCTGGCCAAAACCTGGGAGGACAGCTGTCTGGAATTCTTTTTCCGCCCCATGGAGAGCGATCCCCGCTACATCAACCTTGAAATCACCCCCAACGGCTCCTATTTTATGGGCATTGGCACCGGAAAGCCGGACGTAATGCGACTGATCCCTCAAGTTCCGGAAAACGGGCTGCAGCCCAAGGTGGTTTTCTTTGACGGCGGCTGGGAGGTGTCTTACGAGCTGCCCTATCCCCTGATTCGCCGCCTGTTCCCCGCCTTCGACCCCAAAAGCGGCGACACACTGCGGGCCAACTGCTACAAGTGCGGCGACAAAACCGCCCAGCCCCACTGGCTCAGCTGGTCCCGTGTGGAGGCCCAACCCCTGAACTTCCATACCCCCCAGTACTTCGGCACCATGATTTTTGAATAACCCACAAAATGCAAGCCCCTGCCATCCGGCAGGGGCTTTCATTTGTTTGAGCGGTCATTTTTTCTCCTTTGACCTCACGCAGTCACAGAATCCGCACAGCAGACAGGAGGTGTAATTCAGGTAGTTCTTCTGATCATCCTCAAAACTCAGGCCAAACAGTTCCTTTATTTTCCCCACGCGGTACGCCACCGTGTTGCGATGTACATAGAGCTTGTCTGCCGCCTTTTGCACTGAACATTGGTTTCCCAGATAGTGGCGCAGCGTCTCCAGATAGTCCGTAGCGTTTTTCAGGTCGTATTCATGAATCCTGCGCACCACCTCGGTGCTGTACTGATCAAACGGATCCTTATCCGGAACGCTCTGGAACATGCTGTATATCTTGTAGTCCTCATAGGGGATCAGGCTTCTCTCGTCTTCAAATGCCAACCCCAAATAAACCGCATCGTGGGCCTGCACATAGTACCGCTTCAGTTCGTAAGGATCGGAAAAGACATCACTGAACCCGGCCCGCAGCCCGTGCTGGACCAGAAAGGCCCGAAAGGCCTCCAAGCTGTCTGGCCTCCCATATTGTCTTGAACCAAAATCCGCCAGAACCACAATATCATCCTGAAACTGCACCTGCCAGGACAAAGGAAGGCAGTGACCAATCAGGCTGTGAAAGCCGCGGTTCCCACTCACATCCCGCCCCTCTTTTCGCACAGGAATGCAGAACACGTGGTAGTTTCCGGTGCGAGCAATATCGTTCTCGCCCGCCCGCTCCAGAAAGATGCCGCTCAAGGACACCAACATTGTCTGCCAGACAGCCGATGCCGTGGGCGCTCCAACCCTCCTGGCCAACACCGCCCGGGAGCTGTTCAAGCTGGCTGTAAAGAAGTACCCCCCCCACCGATGACTCTCTGGAAGTACTGCGCATTTATGAAGAGCTTGGCAATGTGGAGGAAGAATAATCACACATCACCAAACGAGGTGTCAGCAGATAACCTGCTGACACCCCATTCTGTTGCCCGCGCAGCTGCGCGCATATAAGCTTTAAAAACATCTGAACTCAACTTCCATTTTCTTGCCTTTTCCTCCCGTGTGTTTTATAATAACAAAACTCTTTGTAAAGGATGACAGCTATGCTCACCATCAACAAGCTGCGTGCCGACCATGTGCTTGACTTTGCGGCAGAGGAGCTGAAAAAATACCTGCGCATGATGATGCCTGAGGGTGGCGAGATTGATATCTGCTACGATCCCGCTGCAAAAACCGGCCTGCGCCTTGGCCTTTTGGAGGACTTTGGTCTGCCCAGCGAGGCTGTTGACCCTGTATTGGACGATGTGATCCATGTGGACACCACCGCCGAAGGCGGCATTCTTGCCGGCTCCAACCCCAGAAGCGTGCTGTTCGCGGTGTACCGTTTCCTGCGGGAAAACGGCTGCCGCTGGCTCTACCCCGGCGTGGACGGTGACTACGTCCCGGTGAAGGACATTGAGGCCGTGCACTACCACAAGCTGGCCGATCACCGTTTCCGCGGCTTCTGCAACGAGGGCAGCGAATCCCAGGCCTGCATGCTGGAATGCGCGGACTACTACGCCAAGCTGGAAATGAACGTGTACATGCTGGAGTGGTTTGTCCCCAACGGCTACTACAACCGTTATTACACCCACCTGCATAACGATAAAAACCGCATCCCCGAGCCTGTTGATGACCAGCAGATCCTCCAGTGGAAGCGCCAGACGGAGGTAGAGATCTCCAAGCGCGGCCTGATGTTCCACGACATCGGACACGGCTGGACCAGCCGTCCCTTCGGCTTCCCCTATAACAACAGCGTAAATAACAAGGCCGATGAGAACGCTGTGTACACCGAGGAGCAGAAGTCCGTTCTGGCCATGCTCAACGGCAAGCGCGACTTTTTCCGGAGTACTCCCATCTACACCAACGTGTGCATGTCCCGTGCCGATGTGCGCGAGGCCATGGCAAAAGAGGTGGTGGACTACGCCCAGAGCCACCGGAACATCGACTATCTCCATGTGTGGCTGTCCGACGGTTCCTTCAACCACTGCGAGTGTGAGGACTGTCAGAAAATGCGCCCCGCCGACTGGTACATGATGGTCATGAACCGCATTGATGAGTTGCTGACCCAGCGCGGGCTGGACACCCGCATCGTGTTCATCGCCTATCTGGATACCATCTTCGCACCGGAGCAGGTGTTTATTAAAAATCCGGAGCGATTCTCCCTGCTCTATGCACCCATCACCCGCTCCTACACCGCCAGTATTAACGAGGATACCGTTGCCCCCCCCATCCAGCCCTATGTGCGCAACAAGTGGGAGCGGCCCACCGACAGCGGTGCCACCCTGTCCTATCTTCGCAGCTGGCAGAAGGTGTGGCCCGGCCCCGCTTTCTCCTATGAGTATCACTTCTGGCGCCACCAGTTCCTGGACCCCGGCGGACTGACTTTGGCCCGCCGCCTGTACGAGGATGTGCGCAGCCTGCGCTTCACCGGGCTGGACGGCTATGTGGAGGACGGCTCCCAGCGCAGCGCCTTCCCCAACGCCTTCCCCGTGTACATTTACGCCGAAACTCTCATGAACAGGGATTGTAATTTCGACGCTGTAAAGGAAGATTACTTCGCTCATATTTACGGCCCGGACTGGAAACAGGCCGCTCATCTGCTGCAGAAGATCAGCGACACCTTTGACTTTGCCTATATGGAGGGTGAGCGCTCCAAGGACGAGGGAATCTCCCCCTACTATGATCCGGACCGGGTGGGTCAGCTCAGCTCCATCCGCGAGCTGTGTGCCCAGGAGCGCGCTTTGGCCAACAAGCATCTCACCATGCCCACCCGCCCCCAGACCGTCTCCTGGCGGCTCCTGCTGCGCCACGCGGAATATTGCGAGCTGGTCGGGGATATCCTGATTGAAAAGGCCTTGGGCCACAACGCAAGAGCTGTGGAGCTGTCCAAAGACTTCTGCCACGTCTTCGGTCGTCACGAGTTGGAGATCGAGCGCTACTACGATCACAGCCTGGCCTGCCGCGTGCTGGAGCACATCACCCGCAACACGCAGAAAATCATTCTGGACTGATACCCGCGCCAAGAAAGCAATCTGCGTTTGATTTTTAGGCCAATCAGCTTGTTTTTCTGTGAATATTTTTTGAATTTTCAAGACAAACCAATAGACAAACCACCAAAAAGGTGTATAATAGATCCGCAAAGGATTTTGAAAAAAACCTTTATTTAGACTTGGAGTGTGATCAAGCATGAAACTTATTATCAAGAACAACTACGAAGACATGAGCGCTTGGGCCGCCCAGCATATTGCCGATGCCATCAACAATCACAAGGAGGCGCGCCCCTTTGTTCTGGGCCTGCCCACCGGTTCCTCCCCCCTCGGTGTTTACAAGCGCCTGATCGAGATGAACAAGGCCGGCACCCTGAGCTTCAAAAACGTGGTCACCTTTAACATGGATGAATACGTAGGTCTGCCCAGAGAGCACGACCAGAGCTACTGGTACTTCATGCACGACAACCTCTTCAATCACATTGATATTCCCGCGGAAAATATCAACATTCTCAACGGCATGGCCGAAAACCTGGAGGCTGAGTGCCAGCGCTACGAGGACAAGATCGCCTCTTACGGCGGTATCGACCTGTTCCTGGGCGGCAGCGGCGTGGACGGCCACATCGCCTTTAACGAGCCCTTTACCTCTCTGGTCTCCCGCACCGGTGTACGCGCTCTGACTCAGGATACCCTGATCGCCAACTCCCGTTTCTTTGAAAACGATCCTGAGAAGGTCCCCAAGACCGCCCTGTCCGTGGGTGTCGGCACTGTGTGCGACTCCAAGCAGGTCCTGCTGCTCACCACCGGTCCCAACAAGGCCCGCGCCCTGCGCCACTGCGTAGAGGGCGGCGTGGACCACGCCTGGACCATCAGCGCCCTGCAGCTGCATGCCGACGGCATCGTTGCCTGTGATGAGGATGCCTGCGGCGAGCTGAAGGTGGACACCTACAAGTATTTCAAGGAGATCTATAAGGACGAGAAGTAATCGCATCAAATAAAAAAACTGCTCTGCCGAAATGGCAGAGCAGTTTTTTTGTTTGCAAAGAGTTGTGTCCGCATCAGATTGACTACATGGAATTATTCCCACTCAATGGTTCCGGTGGGCTTGGGAGTCAGGTCGAAAAGAACACGGTTGACACCCTTGACCTCGTTGGTAATGCGGTTGACGATGTGATGGAGCAGGGCGTAGGGCACTTCCTCCACAGTGGCGGTCATGGCGTCCACAGTGTTCACCGCACGCAGGATGACGCACCACTCGTCAGCACGCTTGTTGTCGCGCACGCCAACGGACTTGATATCAGGGATGGCGGTGAAGTACTGCCACACCTTGCCCTCCAGACCGTTCTTGGCAAACTCCTCACGCAGGATGGCGTCAGACTCCCGCACAGCCTCCAGACGGTCGCGAGTGATGGCACCTAGGCAACGCACACCCAGACCGGGGCCGGGGAAGGTCTGACGGTAGACCATAGCAGAGGGCAAGCCAAGGGCCACACCACAGGCGCGCACCTCGTCCTTGAAGAGCATCTTCAAAGGTTCAACCAGTTCAAACTGCAGATCCTCGGGCAGGCCGCCCACGTTGTGGTGGGACTTGACCGCCTTGACGGTCTTGGTGCCGGATTCGATGATATCGGGGTAGATGGTGCCCTGACCAAGGAACTCGATGCCCTCCAGCTTACGGGCCTCCTCCTCAAACACGCGGATAAACTCCGCGCCAATGACCTTGCGCTTGGTCTCGGGATCTGCCACACCGGCCAGCTTGTCAAGGAAGCGGTCGACAGCATCCACGTAGACCAGATTTGCGTTCAGTTCCTTCCCAAAGACCTGTACCACCTGCTCGGGCTCACCCTTGCGTAGCAGACCGTGATTCACGTGCACGCAAGTAAGCTGATCGCCGATGGCCTTGATGAGCAGAGCGGCCACCACGGAGGAGTCCACACCGCCGGACAGGGCCAGCAGGACCTTCTTATCGCCCACCTGCTTGCGAATCAGCTCCACCTGATCGGCGATAAAGTTTTCCATGTTCCAGTTGGTATCAGCCTTGCAGGTATCGAAGACGAAGTCACGGATGGCCTTTTCCCGCTCTGCTCCTTCGTCAGCTAGAGGAGCAGCCCCCTTGTGGTCGATGGCCCAAATGGGCAGGCCACTGGTGTAGACCGCCTCGGGCGCGTCGATCTCCACGCCGTCCACCACGCGGTTGAGGCCGCCGTTAAGGATGACGCCCTTCACGTTAGGCAGAGCAGCCAGTTCGGACGCAGAAATATCATGGGGATGGATCTCGGTATAAACGCCCATGGCGCGGATCTCTCGGGCCAGGCGGGGATTTTCCTCGCTGCCCAGATCAAGGATGAGTATCATATCCTGTTTCATGGAAAAGCCTCCCAAAACATCAAAATTGGATAGAAATATTTTAGCACAACCATGTACGCCCCGCAAGATATTTGTCAGTTTCTGCAAAAGAAAAAATATTATTCCTTGCTTTGCTATTCTTGTGAAAAAACACAGTGAGACCGACACAAAGTCGGTCTCACCATGCAGATCATATTACTTCTTCAGATAATTCATCAGCATCTGTGCCGTCTGTGCACGGGTAGCGGGCCCAGTCACGCCGTCATAGGGTAGCCCATTGAAAATCCCATTCTCCAGCGCCCAGGCCAGCGCGTTGGTTGCCCAGTTATTGTGGGCGCCCGCGCGCACGCGGATATTGCCACCGGTACGCAGATAGGTTTCAAAGTACTGAGGACGCTTGGCGCTGACGTTGTTGTAATCCCACTCCACAGTGAATGTGCCATCCACCTTGACTTTTGTCATAATGCGGTTTCGCTCCACCCCGGTAGACTCCTCGCCGTTCCAGGCCGTCATGCGCAGATATTTGTTGCCACCATCGGAGATGATCTCCCGCGCGATCGCTCCGCCGCGCCCACGGGCAGTGCCGCAATGCATTGCGCCAGCAGCACAACGGACACAAAAAGGGCCGCCTTCTTTTTCATTTTCATGGCTGGTCACCCTTTCTTTGTCATACTGTTTATTCTTCTCCAAATGCCCGTCTGAGCAGGGCCAGTGCCGGTTCTCTGCGGAAGGAATGGTCAGCAGTGTTGGCATACATGTATTCACGGTAGAAAGAACCGGAGCTCAGCCCACGCAGGGGCAGAGGCACATCATTGGTTCGCTTGGCCGGGTCGGCGTAATCGGGGTAATGGTGAATGGCAAGCCGTTCGGGCTCGCCGCAGAATTCATATGCCCGCTCGATCACATGCAGGAACTCGTCCGCTCCTCCTTCGTTCAGGCTCAACCAGCGAGGTGCAAAGGCAGCCAGCATATCCTGATAGCCAAAACTGGCAAACTGACCGGGCACGATGTGCCAGTTTCCGTAATTCTGGAACATGCGCTGGCCGGGGTGCTCAGTGATGCACTGGTAGCGTCGGCGGTCATCGTGGATATCTTCGTTAAAGACGATGGCCTTGATCTCGTCCCGCAGCAGACCTACGAAGATGGCTGCCTCTGTGCCCAGCGAATGGGAAGAAATTGCGATACGTTCCTTGTCCACATAGTCCTGCTTCAGCAGGAACTGGTCCATGAACTGCAACCGTTGGAACACGGTCAGCCCCACGTAGGGCAGGCCCTCGTTCAACAGGCCGTTGCACATCACCTGCCGGGTATACATATCCGACTTTATGTCCTTCGGGCAGGTCTGCACCGAGGTCTCCCCCGCTCCAGGATTATCAAAGGCGTAGGCCACCCAACCGCTTTGGGCCATATATTGAGCCATACGATTGCGCTCCGGGTAGTGCCCCCACTCCTCCGAACAGTTGGTGTGGTCCGTGGCAGGCGGTTCGACAGCGCCAAACTCCTTTGGGGTAGCGGATCCGAGGTAGCACATCACCGCAGGTGCCGGATGGGCTGCATCCACTCCGTCCGGGATCAGCGCCAAAAAGGGAACCGCACTGTAGTCGTCCGGGTAAAATTCCCACTTTTCCACCCGGTAGCCCTCCCTCTGTACACAGGACAGCATCACCGGCTCCGGCTGGGGTTTTGGCTCAGGTATGTTCAGTAGCAGCCGGGCACGCTCCTTCACCTGCGCCTGCCACTGGGCAAAGCTCTTCTCATCCAGCTCCTGAGGCAGGTTCAGGTCACCGGGCCGCTGACGCATCATCTCCATCAGCGCAGGCAGGGTGGCTGTATGCCGTCCGTCGGGACGGTGTGAGGTGAAGTGCTGCTCGTCCGTCAGATTCAGAGGGGCGTCAGCCATCTTGTAATCACGATTCGCGCCGTTATACATAGCTCATTACCTCCTTACAGTCCAAAGCTCTGCTTAAACAGGGCCAAAGCAGGCTCCTTGCGGAAGGTTCTCTCCACCCCGTCCACATAACTGTAGCGTGCAAACTCTTTGCGGCTCATGCCCAGCTCGGGCAGCTTTTCCAGCGTGCGCTTGGCGGGGTCAGCATAGTCGGGGTAATAGCTTACCTGCAGCTTCTCCCCTGCCCCGCAGGCCTCATAAGCCCGCTTCACGGTGGCAACGAATTCATCCGCACCGCCCTCGGTCAGGGCCAGAGGGCGGGGAGCAAAGGCCGCGCACAGATCCTGATAGCCGTAGGCCTTCATCTTACCGGGAATCACCTGCCACTTTTCCATCTCGTGCTCCATTTTCACCTGATGGTGCTCGGTGGTGGCACCGATAATATATGCCTCGTCCCGGAGAATATCATTAAATGCAATGCACTTTACACGCTCGCTGAGCAGGCCCACAGCGATGGCCGCGTCCGTACCCAGACCGTGGGCGCACAGGCCAATGCGCTCCTGATCCACGCAGGGGAAGCTGGCCAGCTGCTCCAGAAAACGCAGCTTCTGGAACGCGGACACGCCGGCAAAGCTCAGGCCCATTTCCAGCAGGCCGTGGCACAGGATGTCACGCACGTATTCCTGCGTGGCACCGGCAGCGGGGTCGCTGAGGATGGAGCACTCACCGTCACCGGGGTTGTCAAAGACAAAAGCCGCCATACCGTTGCGCACCAGATACAGGCCCATGCGGTCAGTCTCTGGGCGGACGGAACAGTTAAAGTTGGGGTGATCGCCCAGTTCAGGCTCACCGGCGGTAAATTCCTTGGTCTGCTGGCTGTCCGGGAAGCAGATCACGCCGGGAACGGGCTTTTCCGCACTTGCTCCGTCAGGGATCAGGGCCAGAAAGGGGACCACGGTGAAGCGGTCGGGATACAACTCCCACTTTTCAACGGAATAGCCCTCCCGCTTTACACTGCTCAGCTTCACAGGGGCGGGCTGGGCCGCCGGCTGGGGCAAATTCAGCTGACGGGTCAGGCGAACCTTGACCGCCTGCTTCCAGTCGTCAAAGCTCTTTTCATCCACCGCCTCCGGCAGGGAAAGTTCCCGCTTCTTCTCACGCAGCATGGCCATTTGCGCGGCCATGACCACCTGATAGCGCCCATCGGGACGACCGGAGGCAAAATGCTGTTCATAGGTCAAATCAAGTCGGTTATCCATAATCAAAACTCCCTTCGTGCATCGTGTCTTTCACGGTCGCGGAGATTTTTTCAAAGTTGGCAGCAGGGCGCTGTTGGCATACCAACAGCGCCCTGCTGATACGCGGGTCTTTATTTTTCCGGCAGTTCCCATCGGGAGGCCAGAATGGAATTGTAGGTGTCACCGGGACACCTCTGATAGTACACGGTGAGCATTGAGCCGTCGGACAGCTCCACAGTAGAGGGATATCCATGATCCCAGTCGGGGGATTCAGGTGCTACGGAAAACTCATCGGACCAGGTGGCGCCGCTGTCATAGCTGACGCGGACACACTGAGCTTGTGGAGAGATTCTGCGCTTGCTGTAAGCCAGAACCAACGCGCCGGAGGAGTGCTCCAGCAAATGAGGGGGTGCTCCGTGGGCCACCAGCACCGGATCAGAGAAGGTCTTCCCTCCGTCTGTGGAGCGGCTGACATAGGTAGTCAGACGCTCCATGTCGGTGTCGCCCTCCACGCGCAGGGCTGCTACGATGGTGCCGTCCGAAAGCTGGATGCCATGGGGCTCGTGAACCTTGTTCCACGTAAAGCCCTTGGGACAGGGGATCTGAGACAGCAGGTCCCAGGTTAGGCCATCGTCCCGGCTCTCCATGGCATAGATGGCACCCTTCTCCAGTTCATTGCCCCAACGTATCTCCTTGCCGATGAACAGCAGACGTCCATCCGCCGTGCGCACAGGACCGTGGGGGGATGTGAGGGGGATCTGAACGGGATCACTCCACGTACTGCCCCCGTCTCTTGACAGCCTTGCAAAGGAGCCCGCCCGAACGCTCTCTTCGGGCAGATCCTTCCAAACCTCCATACCGGCTTTTCCAAGTGGGGTGCGAAGAGCACCATTGTGGGGACTAGGGTACACGGCCCGCCGGTCATAAAACTCAGGGGGCAGGTTGAACCAGGACAGGTAGAGGCTGCCCTCTCCCCAGGCGCACAGTCCCGCGTCCCGGTCGTCCAGACAGGTGTCGTTGGCCAGAACAGGGCCGAGCCAGCTCTTGCCCTCGTCCCGGCTGATGTACAGATAGTTCTTGCCGAAGGGGCACACGTGCCCCAGACGGTGAGCGGAAGATGCGGCGTAAAGTACGCCGGCATCGTCCTTTGCTACAGTAGGCCACGCCTGATAGCGAAAAAATCCGTTGTCTATCCGCCCGACGATGGTTTGATCCATGATTTTTCCTCCCAAATCCTTTTTGCAGCAAGAACAAAAGTTCATCTGAATGTCAGGCAGGGCCACCGGAATACCGGTGGCCCAATGCCTTTGATTGTTACTGCACAGCAGCCACGTTGGCCTTATAGCGCTCGTAGGCAGCCTGAGAGACCTCCAGATGTATCTTACCGCCCATTTCGTTCATGATGGTATCCTTAAACAGTTCCCATTCTTTGTCGTCGTCAATGTCACGCACGCCGCACATGAACTCGGCGATCATCTTATTGACATAATTGTAAATACTGTTGCGGGCACTGCCCTGACGTTCGTTTTCTTCAGCAGTATAAGCCAGACTGTAGCGCAGCACGTACTCCTCAGGGTTGACCTGTTCGGCATACTCCAGCCACATATCATTAAAGGCCTCGGCACTGTCGTTTGCGAAGATGTTCCACTTCTCGTCCTCCCCGGGTGCCTCGGTGCGAACGGTGAAGTTGGTGCCAATATCCTTCACACCCTCGTCCGTCTCCGGCTCGTAGGCCCAGCTGGAGCCGACGGAGACACGCCCCCAGGTAGAGTCGGTGGCGCCGGACAGGGCCTCCTTATTGAGCTGGTGGATGCCGGTGGCACCGGTCTCGTAGTCCTTGGCCCATTCCCAATCTACACCTTCCTCGCCGTAGCGGTGGCGGATGGTGCTCTCCTGAGAGGCCATGATGCACAGCAGGCGGAAGGCCTCCTCGGGATACTCACAGTCAGAGAAAATATAGTTCTGGAAATAGTGAGTCGTGGGGTGCACGTCCACAAAGCTGCCCTCCAGTGGCTCCAGAGGGACGTACTGATATGCCAGTTCACTTCCGCGTGTGCAGGTGCTGGTCATATAACCGGTGATGATGCCACACACCGCCTCGTTATCGGCAGGGGTATAGGTGGCGGGCAGCTCGGAGTTGGACTTGATGGTCCAGGTCAGTTCGCTGAGCAGGCCCTTTTCATACAGGTCGTTGCCTGCCCGCAGGCCGTCCCGGAAGCTGTCCCGGGTATAGACGAACTCCAGCTGACCATTCTCGTCGGGCTGCAGGGCGTGGCTGATGTGGAATCGGGAGAAGTTGTTAATGATCCACACGGGGGTGTTGGACCGGGCAAAGCCGGCCGCGCCCATGAGCGGGATCTCATCGGCAATACCATTGCCGTTGGGATCTCCGTACCGGAAGGCGGTAAGCACATCAACAAATTCATCCCAGGTCTTGGGCATGTCAAGGCCCAACTTGTCCAGCCACACCTTATTGATGTAAAGCACCTCATACACCGAGTCGCTAGCGCCCAGCATAGGGAAGCCCCACCAACGGCCCTCGCCGTCGTAGGCCTCACTCATGACGCGGGTATACATCTCCGGCTCCAGATTCTTTTTCAGCATGGCCAGGTATTCCTGTGCCGCTTCGTTGGTTTCGTCCTTGAAATAGGGGGCCAGATCCACAAAGTAGCCATCCTCCTTGAATTCCACGCCCATGGCGTTGCCGTCCACCCAAATGTCAGGCAGCTTTTCGCCGCCGGCGATCATGGTGGTCAGCTGGGACATCCACTCGGAAGAGGTAGAGCTGAAGTTGACGATATCGATGTTATAGCCGGACTCCTCCTCCAGCCACAGGGTATAAGCGTTATTCTCCCACTCAGTCACGTTGCCCGCAGAGGGTACGCCGATGGTCAGGGTGATCTTGCCGTCATCTTCACCGGACTGATTTCCGGCAGATGGTTCTTTGCCGCAGGCGGTCACAGACAGGGCCATGGCCAGAGCCAGCAGCGCTGTGGCTGCACGTTTCATCTTGTTCATTCTATTACCTCCATTTTAATTTGTAAGCAGTCCGCCGCAAAACCAGCGATCTTGACACCATTATAAGTAAATTAAATAGAGATGTATATTATCCGCCATGACGCTTTTACGCTTTTTATGTCACTTAATCACACTCTGCTCCCGATACTGATAGGGTGTCATTCCGTACCGCTCCCGAAACACCTGATAAAAGGCGGAGACGGAGGAATATCCAACCTCACCGATCACCACGTTCAGTGGTTTTTGGGTGGTCCGCAGCAGCCAGGCCGCCCGGTCCATACGGGCATGAAGCAGCTTCTGCCGGAAGGTCATTCCATAGTTTTCCTGCAGCACACGCACCGTCTGACGGGGCGAAAGCTCCAGTACACGTGCCAACTCTTCGATTGTGGGCCTCTGCGCCAAATTCTTCTCAATGTACCGGTCAACGGTCAGCATCCGGTCCACCACCAGCTTCTGTGTGTTTGCGGAGTGCTGACCGTTCCCCAGGCAAAGCTGACTCAACACATACAGCAGCAATGCGGTAACCAGGGACGAGAAGATGTCGTTCCAACACTGTGGCTTTGCAGCATATATCTCAAAAATCATGCTGCAAAGCGCCTCCATATGCCCAGCTATGACAAACTGCCTTGGCTCCGGCAGCTGCTGCTTCAACTGTAGGAGCAGCTGCCCACGCCGGGGAGAAAAGCGAAATGAATAGCGGTCAAACTCCCCAGGCTCTGCCCGCAGGATATGATAGATCCCCGGTGGAATGATGATTGCCTGACCGGCACACAGCGTATAGTGCCGGTCTCCCACGTCTGCCTGGCATGTCCCCTTGAGGATCATAGTCACTTCGTACTCCGGATTGCTGTGACGCCGGGATACACAGCAGTGGCGCAGCCGACTCATCTCTTTGATGTCCGAGTGGATACACACCATCCCTCCGTTGATGCTCACCTCAAATTCCTTTTGATGCTTTTTCATAGGCCACCTCTCCTATCATTGTTTTTTTATCATAGCATGGCAGATAATCACAATGCAACCGCAAAATGAGCGGCCCATCCAGACGGGTGGGCCGTTCCCTGCAGCTGAGTGAGGTCGGGGCAAAATATCTGGAATACGTTTCCCTGGCTTTGGGCACCTTGGAAAATGGCCGTGCCTTTATCGAAGACTGCCGGGAGCAGGTGGAGCACAGAGTATCTCTCGCCACCAGCAATTCCCTGGTCTGGGCCGGGCTGGTGCGCGGTTTTCAGGATCGTTTCCGAAGTTACGCCATTCAACAGCGTAACAACACCCCAGACCAGTTCCGGCGCATGCTTTTAGATATGGAGGTAGACTTTGTCATCGCCGGTACGGACGATTTCTCTCTCTCCGGCCTGGTGCATCAGGTGTTCCGTGAAGAACAGCTCTACCTTTGCGTCCCTGCCCACCACCCCCTGGCAGAGCGCGACAGCGTCACCCTGCAGGACATTGGTGAGGAGCGCTTCATCAACCTGCCCCAGTCGCTCCCCTTGCGCAAATATTGCGACACTCTGTTTCAAAAAGCCGGCATCCACAACAACTCAGCACTGGAATGTGACTATATGCTGCGCGGTCAGCTGATCGAGGCGGGCTTTGGCGTGGCCCTAACCACCAAAAGCGGACAGATGTCCGGCTTCCTGGGAGAAGACAACCGTTTCATCCCCCTGTCCGAGGACATTCCCCGCCGTCCGATAGCCATTATCTGGAACCCGAGGCGCTATCTTGGCCGGGCCGCACTGGACTTCCGTGACTATGTGCTGACCATGGAGTATATGCCTTATGCCGCTCTGTAAACGCTTCTCTTGAGTACGATATACAGTGGTCTGTAATTGGCTGTTTCGTTCCCTTCCTTGCGATAATTGATCCAAAAAAGCGCGGGACCGTTGAAACGGTTGCATCTGGTAAGATAAAAGTAGACACTCACGCTTTTCGTGAGTGTCTACTTTTTCGTATCTGTTAAAATAAGAGCGGAGGTGAAATCATGGGAAAGAAAGGGCAATCGCATCGCAAATGGAGCAAAGAAGAAAAACTTAAGATTGTAAAGTTACATTTGGAGGAACACCTTCCCGTT
>JAZSJB010000019.1:0-38958 GCA_045534105.1 Lawsonibacter sp.
GGGATATTCCGCCGCTCCGGCGGCGGGTTCCTTTGCAGCGATGCAAAGGAACCAAAAATCGCCGGGGGCGGATATGATGAGTCTTCGGCGTGTCCGCCTTGTCTCATATGCTGTCCGCACCCCGGACCCCCTGAAAAAACGGCTCGTCTGCGCAGGATATTCCATGCGATCGGCGCTATGGTAACAGGACTGTGCAAGCGCCGATTAGGCTGCCGCCCTGCTCATATACAATCGGATTTTGCGTCTAACGAACAAAGCGCCTGCTGCGGCTGACTTTCGTTCCCGCTCAGGTCACCGATTTATCCACCGCAGCCCGGCACAGCAAAGGGGCCGCTGAATATAACAGGTTAGTACAAACAGCGGCAGCAAGCGGGTGCTGAATGTGTCGTAACCCGGTGCCGGGTCAGTGGCAATCGGCCTCTTGTCCTGCACCCAAAGGAAGTTCTAAGAAACCATGGGTTTCTTAGCGCCTTTTTCGTGTCTTTTGTGGCGTTACAAAAGACACCCGCCCGGGGGCGGAACATCCCCCGGCACCCTGCAGACCACGAAGCGCTCAACATCAGCGGGGCCAATCCAAGCCTTTGGGGAGACCAAGGATATAGTCGGCACTTACATTGTAATGATTGCAAACCGCAATGATAAAGCTGACAGGGGGCGTCACTTTCCCCGTTTCATATCTTGCAATTTGTACCTGATGCCAACCAATTGCCTTTGCCAGATCCCGCTGAGATTCATCATGATCAACCCGTACGGCGGCAAGTCTTTGGTTCATAATTTTCACCTCGATAGCAAATTAGTTATTGACAGTTTATAGCTGATTTGCTATCTTTATTCGTATGATAACTGATATGCTATCAATAGGGGATGACAGAAATGTTTAAAGGGCCAAAGAAAGTCGTTTCACTCGGTTTGCCCGAAGAATGCTATAATCAAATCAAAGAATTGGCCAATGACACCTATCGCTCGGTGCCCAGCTATATCCGCATGATCGTTTACAATTACCTGCGCCGACTGGACAAGTCGGGCGCAAAGCAGGACGACTGGTGGGTGGTCAAATAAGCACGCCCCGCGCCGATATTGGCGCGGGGCGTTGTGTTAATCTTCGCTGTCCAGCTTGAGAACAGCCATAAACGCTTCCGTGGGCAACTGAACGCTGCCCAGAGAGCGCATCTTTTTCTTACCCTCTTTCTGCTTCTCCAGCAGCTTCTTTTTCCGGGTGATATCGCCGCCGTAGCACTTGGCCAGCACATCCTTACGCATGGCCTTCACCGTTTCACGGGCAATGACCTTGCCGCCGATGGCCGCCTGTACAGGCACTTCAAAGAGCTGACGGGGGATGTTCTCCTTGAGCCGCTCGCAGATGCGGCGGGCACGGGCATAGGCCTTTTCCCTGTGGGCGATGAAGCTGAGGGCGTCCACCTGATCGCCGTTGAGCAGCATATCCACCTTGACCAGCTCGCTGGGGCGGTAGCCCTCCAGCTCGTAGTCCAGAGAGGCGTAGCCCTTGGTGCGGGCTTTCAGGGCGTCGAAAAAGTCGTAGATGATCTCGCCGATGGGCATGGAGTAGTGCAGCTCCACCAGATTGGTGTCCAGATACTGCATATCCTTGAACTCACCCCGCCGGTCCTGACACATAGGCATGATGTTGCCCACATAGTCCGGGGGGGAAATAATGGACACCTTGGCGTAAGGCTCCCGGGCCTCTACGATCATGCCGGGGTCGGGGTAGTTATGGGGATTGTCCACACGGACCACGGTGCCGTCGGTCTTGGTGGCCTCATAGATGACGGAGGGCAGGGTGGTCACAAGGTCCAGATCAAATTCCCGCTCCAGACGCTCCTGAATGATCTCCATGTGGAGCATACCAAGGAATCCGCAGCGGAAGCCGAAGCCCAGAGCGATGGAGGATTCCGGCTCAAAGGACAGGGAGGCATCGTTGAGCTGCAGCTTTTCCAGGGCGTCGCGCAGGTCGGGGTACTTGGAGCCGTCCTCGGTGTAGATACCGCAGTAGACCATGGCCTGGGCCGGACGGTAGCCGGGCAGGGCTGCGTCGCACACGGACTCCACTCCGGTGATGGTATCGCCCACGCGGGTGTCCTTCACGTTCTTAATGGAGGCGGTGAACCAGCCTACTTCGCCAGCGGTGAGCTTGTCGCAGGAGTCCATGCCCAGAGGGCGCAGATAGCCGCAGTCCAGCACCGTGTACTGGGCGCCGGAGGCCATCATCTTTACATTCATACCCTTTTTCAGAGTGCCTTCCATGATGCGGAAGTAGACGATAACGCCCAGATAGGGATCATATTGGCTGTCGAAAATCAGCGCCTTAAGGGGGGCGTTGGGGTCACCCTCCGGGGCGGGAATATTCTGGACAATATCTTCCAACACAGCGGGGATGTTGATGCCCATTTTGGCGGAGATCTCCGGTGCGTCCATGGCGGGCAGGGCCAGCACGTTCTCCACCTCCTCCTTCACCCGCTTGGGGTCGGCGGCAGGCAGGTCGATCTTGTTGATGACGGGCAGGATCTCCAGATCGTGCTCCATGGCAAGGTAGGTATTGGCCAGGGTCTGGGCTTCGATGCCCTGAGAGGCGTCCACAATGAGCACCGCGCCCTCGCAGGCGGCCAAAGAACGGGACACTTCGTAGTTGAAGTCCACATGGCCTGGGGTGTCGATGAGGTTCAGGTGGTAGGTCTGGCCATCCTCGGCCTTATACTCCATGCGCACGGCACGAGCCTTGATGGTGATGCCGCGCTCCTTTTCCAGGTCCATGTTGTCCAGCAGCTGGGACTCCATCTGCCGCTGTTCCACCGCGCCGCACAGCTCGATCATGCGGTCGGACAGGGTAGATTTACCGTGGTCTATATGAGCAATGATGCTGAAATTGCGAATTTTGGATTGATCGGTCATAGATGAAACCTCCGTGGGTGTGGGTTACTTGGCTTCCCGCTTGCCGGACAGCTTGTTGGTCCGGGCGCCGGTGTTATGGATAATTTGGAGCAGGGACTGGTAGAGCACCGGGTAGTCCCGGGCCAGCGCGTCGTTGCTCATGTTGGGGAAGGGCCCCTTGCCGGCGGCGTGGCGGGCCAGGGCGTCGGCAAGCTCCACTTGACTGCAGATCATGTCAGCCCCGGTCAGGCCCGCACCAAAATGGGCTTGTGAAACGGAAAAGAAATCCGGGTTGTTGGTGCCCGGGGCCTGATGAAGCAGGCGGAACACGTTGTACACTGCCGTGGACAGATAGGCCGAGGCGGCCCGGATGACACTGCGGCTGCCCACCTTGCCCATTAGGTCAAAGAGCATGGCTACGGAGTTGACCAGCAGTTTCTTGGACAGCATGGCGAGGACGCTTCCACGCATGGCGTTGTCCTTTTCGCCGCTGATGTCATACAGGTCCTCCGGCTCGATAATGGTGGTGCCGTCCCGGCTCAGTGTCCGGCCAAGAAGAAAATCAGCGGATACATTATAATATTCGCAGGCCTTGACCACAAAGGCGAGGCCCGGTTCCCGGATGCCGTTTTCATAGTGGGACAGCAGCGCCTGGGAGATGCCAAGGGCGTTGGCCGCCGTGCGCTGGCTGACCCCATGTTCCTGCCGCAGCAGGGAGAGGGTGCGGGAAAATTCTGCGTTCATTCTATGTCACCTCATGGTGTTGTTTAAAATACGACCAGTATAGTATAAATGAAGTTATACAAACTGTAAATATGTTTTCGAAAAATCTGCGCGAAAATCATGTATGGCGGCCCGGCCGCCGGGGTTAGCTGAGAAACAGTTCCACGTCCTCCACGTCCAGGCCGTCGTGGAGGGCCAGATTGATGCCAAAGCCGATGACCTTGGACAGGTCGGCCACCTGGCTGTCGATGTCTCTGGGGGTGACCATCAGGTTTTCCACGCCCCGGGCCAATTCGGGCGGTTCCTCGTGGCCAAGCAGGTCCATGGCCAACGTGGCTCCGTCCACCACCGTGGGAACGCCCACGGCAATGACCGGGATGCCAAGGGTCTCCCGGTTCAGGGCTTTGCGGTGGTTGCCCACGCCGGAGCCGGGAACGATGCCTGTGTCGGACAGCTGGACGGTGCGGCACACCCGGTGCAGGGAGCGGGAGGCCAGTGCATCCACCGCGATGACGCAGGCGGGACGGATAGCATCGCACACTGCCCGGATGAGGCTGCCGCTCTCCACCCCGGTGGTGCCCAGTACCCCTGCGGACAGGGAGGCCACCGGACGGAAAGAGCCGAAGTGCTCGGGCACCTGCTCCACCAAATGCCGGGTGACCATGGTGTGCTGATGGACCAGAGGACCGATGGCGTCCGGGGTAATGGCCCGGTTGCCCAGACCGACCACCAGTACCGGAGCGCTCTCATCCAAAGAGGACAGCAGGGGGCGCAGTTCTCCCGCAATGGCCCGGGCGGCTCGGCCAAAGGCGTCCTCCTCCCTGCGCTTCAGCCCGTCCAGCGTGAGGGTGACATAGGTGCCCGCCGGCTTGCCCAGAGCCTGTTCCCCCCGCTTGTCCAGCACCCGCACCAGGTCCACGCCAAAGCCCTCCCGGGTACTTTCCCGGGCTTCCACTCCCTCCAGCTTTGTCTGCTGTGCCGCGGACTCCTGCCACAGCTCCTTGGCTTCTAAAGCCAGATCTGTGCGCTGTTTCCACATGTTTGAGATTCCTCCAAACCCAAGATATTGTAGCGCTTTGCGCCAGATGCCCCTATTTTTTGCGCTGTGGAAAAAACTATCCGAAATCTTTGAAAAAAAGTGAAAAAACAGTTGATTTTTTTGGGTGCGGGTGTTAAAATACATATCTGCACAGGTGAAGTGTGCATATTTTTGAAATCATTCGGAGGAGGTGTTTGGTTTGCCGAATATTAAGTCTGCCAAGAAGCGTGTGCTGGTCAACGAGACCAAGGCCGCTCAGAACAAGGCCGCTAAGTCCGCGCTGAAGACCGACATCAAGAAGTTTGACGCCGCGGTGGCGGAAGGCAACCGCAGCGAGGCCGATGTCGCTTACAAGGTGGCCGTCAAGGCGGTGGATCAGGCCGCTGCCAAGGGGCTGCTGCACAAGAACAATGCCGCTAACAAGAAGAGCGCCATGACCCTGAAGCTGAACAAGCTGGAGGGCTAAGTGATCTGACAGAATCAGACCCGTCTGCAAACGCAGACGGGTTTTTCTGTTTTTATGACGCTGTCTGTGGTAAACTAAAGGAAAGGGGGTGCGCCGTGTGGGGGCAATGTTGGACTTTGCAAAAGAGGTGCATCGGCTCTATGGGCGGCACAACGTGACCCGGGCGGCGGGCGCGCTGGCCTATTTCTTTGTGTTGTCTGTTTTTCCCCTGGTTTTGTGCGCCAATGGACTTGTGGGACTGGCCCATGTGGACATACAGGAACTACTTCTCTCTCTGGACCGGGTGCTACCCCGTCAGGCGCTGGAACTGGTGGGAGATTATGTGGACTATGTGTCCCGAAATCAGTCCCCTGCCCTGCTCTATGCTGCGGTCCCCGCTATTATTCTTTCCGCCTCCGCTGCGCTGCGGGTGCTGCTGGACACCATGGATGAGTTGTACGACCACCCAAGGAATACCGGGGTACGGCGCATTGCCGTGAGTGTGCTGTTTTCCCTGCTGTTTCTGGTGACGGTCTATCTGTCGGTTCTGGTCATCTTTACGGGAGACTGGTTTCTGCGGTGGCTGGCCGGGGTAATGCCCCAACAGCTGGCAGCTATAATGAACTTTTCCGTCCTGTCCGGGCTGTGGCGCTGGATGCGGTATATCCTGCTGTTTTGCTTTGTGATGCTGCTGGTGCTGGCACTCTACCGGCTGGGAACGCCGAAGGGGGAATTCCGGCTGCGGCCCATGCTGGTCAGCGCACTTTTATGTGACCTTGCGCTGGTGGTGGCATCAGGGGTGTTTTCCCGGTTTATCGATATGTCATCCCGCTACTCCCTGCTGTACGGGTCATTGGCGTCCGTCATCATCCTGCTGCTGTGGCTCTATCTGTGCGGAACAATTTTACTGCTGGGGGCGGTATTCAACCGCGTGTGGACAAAAAAACATCCCAACCCGTGAGGGTTGGGATGTTTTTTTATTCATCACTGTCGGTAAAGACAGCCGCACCCAAAGCGCCGGGGCCAACATGGCAGCCGATGCTCAAAGGCAGGGGGTCGGACATGAAGGGCAGGCCGGCAAATTCCTCCCGGACCACGTTGGCCCAAGCCTCGCCCACCTGCCGGTCACCGGAGTAGGCGGCGGCGATGATGACCTTTTTGCCGGAAAAGCTGCCCTCCAGATCGGCGCGAACCGCATCCAGCATGGTTTGCTGCGCCTGTTTCATGCCACGCACTTTGCGGTGCATATCCAGCTTGCCGTCCAGGATCTTCATCACGGGCTTAATGTTCAGCACCGTGCCCACTGCGGCCACGGCGGGGGTGATGCGACCGGTTTTTTTCAGGAAGCTCAGGTCCTCTACCGTGATATAGATATGGGATTCCAGTGCCTTTTCTGTGAGGCGGTCGGCAATTTCCCGGGCACAGCGGCCCGCCTCACGCAGGTGGACGGCCTCCAGCACGGCCTGTTTCAGAGAGACCGAGATGCGACGATTATCCACCACCAGTACCCGGCCATCATAATCCTGGGCAAGGCCAGCAGCAGTGGCGCAGGAACCGCTCAGGCTGCTGGTCATGGGGATATAGATAATGAAGTCGTTGGAGTCCAACAGCTCGTCCCACATGGCAAGCAGGTCTGCGGGGGCGGGCTGGGAGGAGGTGATGGACGCACCCTGAGTCTGAAGTGCGTAAAACTCCTCATGGGAGAGATCCAGATGCTCCAGACAGTTCCGGCCATCCACGGTGAAGGGCATGGCCAGCAGAGCCACACCCGCCTGACGGGCTTCCTCCGGTGTCATGCCGCTGTTGGTGTCGGTCATCACAGCGATGCGCTCCATGGTCATACCTCCTCTCCTGTAAAAAATCGTGTCATAATTGTAGCCTTTTTTTTGCTCTGTGTCAATGTTTGGCACAAAGGATCATTGATCCAGAAGCTCGGCTACCGGATCCAGATAGTTCTGGGGAATGCCCTCCACCAGTCCGCTGTCGCAGGCCAGGGCCAGAGTGGAGTCTATGGGCAGGCGGGCCAGGATGGGCAGACCCAGCTCCTTTGCCGTTTCATCCAGCTTGCTTTCGCCAAAGATGGTATGCTTTTTGCCGCAGTCCGGGCACTGGAAATAGCTGTAGTTCTCCACCAGGCCCAAAATGGGGATGTTCATCATGCGGGCCATGTTCACCGCCTTGGTCACGATCATACCCACCAGTTCCTGGGGAGAGGTGACTACAATGATGCCGTCTACGGGCAGGGATTGGAACACGGTCAGGGGCACATCGCCGGTTCCGGGAGGCATGTCTACAAACAGATAATCCACATCGCCCCATACAGTCTCGCTCCAGAACTGGGTGACCACGCCGGCGATGACCGGACCGCGCCAGATGACGGGGTCGGTCTCGTTCTCAGTGAGCAGGTTCAGAGACACCACCTGAATGCCGGTCTGGGTACGGGCGGGGTACATTCCCTCGTCACCGCCGGTGAGGCGCTCGTGCAGGCCGAAGGCTTTGGGGATGGAGGGGCCGGTGATATCCGCATCCAGCACGCCTACTTTTTTGCCCCGGCGCTCCATGGCCACGGCCAGGGAGGCGGTGACGGTGCTTTTGCCCACGCCGCCCTTGCCGCTGACTACGGCGATGACCTTCTTCACATTGGAGTGAGGATTGGCCGGGGCCCGCAGGTCCTGAGGGGTGGTGCGCTCACCGCAGTTTGCACTGCAGGTGGAACAATCATGAGTACAGTTTTCTGCCATAATAAGATCTCTCCTTTGGTTGCGTTGCTGACATTATAATATAAAATATATCATTGTACCAGAGCATTTTCCGCGTCCACCAGCTCCCGGGTCTGCTGGGAATTGAAGTAGGCCCGGAAAATATCCGCGGCCACGGCACCCAGCTCCGAGCCGGTGCCGCCCTTTTCCGCCACAAGGGCCAGAGCAATTTCCGGATCATCATAGGGGGCAAAGCAGACCAGCACAGCGTTGGACTCTCTGGAGGTGGCGCTGACCTGGGCGGAGCCGGTTTTGGCGCCCACCTTGACATCCAGATCCTGAAAATACCGGGCCAGAGAGCCCTCCTGGGTCAGAGCCAACATGCCGGCCTTGACGGCGTCCAGATTCTTTTCCTTCAAGTCCAGCGTGCCCAGTACCACGGGCTCGTAATCGTATATGATCTGGGATCGGTCGCCGGATCGCACCTGACTGAGCAGGTGGGTCTGATAGTGGGTACCGCCGTTGACCAGAGTGGCGACATAGTTGGCAAGCTGGATGGGGGTAAACTGACTGCTCTCCTGACCGATGGCCACGGAGAGGGTGTTGCCGGGATACCAGGTGCCGCCCATGGACTCGGTATACTCCGGGCCGGCCATAACGCCGGAACTTTCGGGCAGTTCCAGACCGGTTTTTTTGCCAAGTCCGAACAGGTCCGCATACTGACGCAGTTTTTCGATGCCCAGCTGGCGGCCCACATCATAAAAGAAAATGTTGCAGGAATTTTTAATGGCATCCGCCACGGTCTGCTGACCGTGGGTGCCTCCGCTCTGATTGTAGATCCAGCATCGGGGCCCGTCGTTTGAGTAGTAGCGGTACACACCTGTGTCCAGAATACGGGTGGAGGGAGTGATGATACCCTCCTCCAAAGCGGCAATGCCTGTGACGGGCTTAAAGGTAGAGCCGGGGGCATAGGTGCCCAGCAGAGCCCGATTGTAAAGAGGCTTGAGAGGATCGGCGGCATTTTCGGTGTAGTCCGCGGAATAGGAGGCCAGGCGGAAGGTGGGATAGGAGGCGCTGGCCAGCACCCCTCCGTCCGTTACATCGATGACAACGGCCGCCGCGCCCTGGGTGTTTTTACCGGACAGAGTGGGAATGCGCTTGGCAAGGGTGTCCTCCACAGCACGCTGAAGGTCCAGATCCAGCGTGAGACAGACTGTACTTCCGGCCTCGGGAGGGGTAATCCACTCCTCGCTGACCACCTTGCCGTTGGTGTTCAGCTCCACGCTTCGGGTGCCTGCTTTGCCACGCAGCCAGGACTCAAAGACCTTTTCCACGCCCTCCTTGCCCACGCTGTCATCCATCTGATAGTCACCAAGGCCGTCCCCGTCCGCATCCACCTGCTTATAGCGGGCCCATTCATCCGCATCCATCAGGCCCACCCGGCCCAGCAGGTGGGCGGCGTAGTCTGTGTTGTACTGACGGGCGGAGACAGGCTGGATGGTCACGCCGGCCAGACCCCGTTCCTTTACCCGGGCGATAAAATCCATGTCCACATCTTTTGCGAAGATGTACGCGGTGCGGTTGATATCCTTGGAGCGCAGGTACAGCTCGTACAGCACTCCCAGAGCGGGGCGCGTATGCTCCAGATTCGCGCCCTCCAGATGAAAGCTTTTGCACATACGCACAAGCAGTTCTTCGGCGCTGGGAAGGGTGGCGGCCTGCCCCTCCTCCTGCTGGATCCATTTCATAGCTACAGCCAGCCGGTAAAGCCGGGTGGTGCTGCGCACGGTTTTACCCTGTTCATTGGTGGTCTGATAGCTGAACACCTCGTCAGTGGTATATTCAAAGGGGGCGCTTTGGGTGATGGGCAGGGTGTCGGTCCACTCCACCTCCGAGTCCCGGCACACCTGGATCAGCTGGGTCAGGATGCGGTTGCGGTTTTCCGCCCCGTCCATGCGGGAGGTATCCAGCGTCACCTGATAGCTGACCCGGTTGGTGACCAGAGGACGGCCGAAGGCATCGGTGATCTCCCCCCGATTTGCCTCCACAGCCTCAATGTTGGCGATCTTCTGCCGGGACTGGGCGGCATAGTATTCCCCCCGGACAATTTGGGTCCGGTAGAGGAAGGCGCCCAGAGTCAGCAGCAGCACCCCCATCAGGGCGACGGCCGACCAGGTACGCGTATGGAATTGCTGGCTGTCCATGGGACACCTCCTTTGGGCAGAGCGAGAGATTTATGCCAGACGGTCACCGCCAACTCGGGTAAAAACCCGGAAAAATATGCCGTATACGGCGGGGACCCAGCACAGCGTCCACAGAAGCTGAGGGACTGCGGTGCACAGGGCAGGCCACAGCTGGGCACGAAGAAAGAACAGTTCCTGGACCACCCGGATCAGCTCCACAACAGTTAGCACGCCAGCGGAGCACAGCATGCAGCCCATCAGTGTCTGGGCCAGGGCGTATTGCGCCAGTGCCCCGGTGAACATGCCCAGCATAGCCAGCAGCAGCACCCGAAAGCCGTGGCTGCCCGGATAGGCAACGGCCCACAAAAGGCCCGCACCCAGACCGAACCCGGCACCGCCGGCAACCCCTTCCAGCACGCTGACGGCGGTTACCGCGACCGGCAGAAGGATGGGGGTGACGCCGAAGACGGGCCAGCGGCTGAGGAGATAGGCGTCCAGCCACCACACCCCCAGCAGGGCCAGGGCATAAGAACACCATTTATAAAGCCAGTCCTGCCGGGTCACAGGCATTTCCTCCTTTTTCAGTCTATAATGTCAAACTGTTTGATCACGAATACCTCGATCAGTTCATCCAGATTCACTTCCGGCCGGATCAGGGCATAGCAGGTCATGCCGGAAGGGTCTGTTTTTACTTGTTCCACCCGGCCTACCACAAGGCCGGAGGGATAGATCTCGCCCCGGCCGGAGGTAAGAACCTCGTCCCCGGTCATAAGGCCTGTGTCCAGAGGCAGATAGGACAGGCGGACCAGACCCTGCTGCATCAGGGACAGCTCTCCCTCCAGAATGCCGGAGGTGTTGGCCCGGGTGACCAGGCCGCCCATCTCCATGTTGGGGCTGATGACCGTGTCCACTGTGGCCCAATTCAGTCCCACCTGGCTGACAACACCCACCAGCACGCCGGTTTCGGTGATGACGCAGTCATTGACCTCCAGGCCGCTGGATGTGCCCTTGGAGAGGGTCAGTGTGGAGTCCCAGCCCTGGGTGCCCCGGGCAGAGACCCGGGCGGCTTCAAAAACGAAATCTCTGCGCTTTTCCCGCAGCTGAAGCAGGGCCCGCAGCTGCTCATTTTCCCGGCTGGCTTCCTGACCCTGACGGACCTCGTCCTCCAGACGGGCTACCTTTCTGCGCAGATCGGACACTTCCTGCTCCATGTCCTGATAGTGAAAGATGTAGTCGTACAGGCCCTCTGCCCAGTTGATGACGGCGTTGATGCCGCCGCGTACCGGGGTGACGATGGTGTTGACCGCGTTGCTCAGGGGGTCGGTGCCAAAGGTCCGGCTGCCGATGCCGATCAGCACAGAAAGCAGCAGGGCAATGATAAGCAGCAGTACGCCGTTTTCCCGTAAAAATCTCTTCACGATATCACTCCCGCACCAGAGGTTCTATGCCGAATTGCCGCAGCATCAGCCCCAGCCGGCACACCGGAAGGCCCATCACGTTGTAGTAATCGCCCTGGATTCCTTCCACAAGGACGCAGCCCCGGCCCTGAATGCCGTAGGCGCCCGCTTTGTCCATGGGTTCGCCCGTGGCCACATAGGCACCAACCTCCTGCTCGGTCAGGGGACGGAAGAGCACATTGGTGGCCTCGTGCTGGGTGAGCACCTGTTCTCCCCGTCGGACGGTGACCCCGGTGTACACCGTGTGGGTGCGGCCGGACAGGAAGCGGAGCATCTCGCGGGCCTCTTCGGGGGTGTGGGGCTTGCCCAGCACCCGGCCGTCCGCGGCCACCACCGTGTCCGCGGCGATGATCACGTCCTCCGCCCCGGCGGTCAGCGCTGTTTCCTGCGCCTTCTGACGGGACAGTTCCTCCACCAGTTGGGCGGGGGTGAGGTCGGGGGAGGCGATCTCCTCTCCCACGGCGGGGCGTATTTCAAATTGGGTCAGTCCCATGCGCTCCAGCAGCTCACGCCGCCGGGGGGACTGGGAAGCGAGGATCAGTTTCATGGTCACTCCTCCAGCCGGACATCTGCCGGCCCCTTTTCCAGTGTGCCCATGATCCGGGCAGCTTGGCCGAAGAACAGATCGCTGCCGTACCAGGCGGCAAAGCTGCCGTTGGGACCGACCTGAATAGTTTCCGGAGACAGGCTTTCTATCAGTTCGTCCCGGGAGACAGGCTCTTCCTCCTGTTCGTTGACGGCGTTGAGCAACCGGTCCGCGGCAAAGCTGCGCAGGCGGTCATCCCAGTCTGGGGCATCGCCCAGCAGGAGCCGCGCAGTATTCAGGCTGTCCTGCTGATCTTCGCCCTGATTGAAGGTGAGCTGGACGGACTGGTTCAGCCAGTCGATCTGGGTCTGGAACCAGTTCATGCTGCGGCTGAGCACAAAGGTGCCCAGATCTTCGGTTTCCAGCGTGACGGGCTTGACCTGCTTGTCCAGAATGGCCTTGAGTTCGGGGTCGAAGCCGGGCTCGGGCATGCCAATCAGCTGGAACAGGCCGTCTTCCCTGCCGGGACGCACCCGGGCCTTGATGATAAAGTTGCCGGGCAGATGACGGCGCAGATAGTCCCGCAGCCGGTCGTCGGCCAGGATCTGCAGCACGGCGGAGCCGGTGCTGACCACGCCGTCATCCTCGTCCATCCAGGCCGTGAGGGGGCAGGTCAGGGTCCACAGGGGCTCCCCCTCCTTTTGGTCGCTCAACACACCCTCCGGGTCGGTTACGGCCACCAGAACAAGCTCTTCCGGCAGGAATTTCTGAGCGAATTCCTGCACCTGCAATTCCTCGGGAGAGGGTGTGTGTTCTTTTTCTTTTTTTCTGCCGAAAGGCCACATAAAAAGGCCTCCTTTTTGCAATGTTACGCTTCTTATTTTCCGGTGGAACCGAACCCGCCGGCGCCCCGGTCGGTGTCGTCCAGTTCGTCCACCATGGTGAGGGTGGCCTGAATGACCGGAGTGATCATCAGCTGTGCGATGCGGTCGGCGGGCTGAATGGTATAGTCGGTGTCCCCCGCGTTGTGCAGGCCCACCATGATCTCCCCCCGGTAGTCGCTGTCAATGACACCCACGCAGTTGGCCGGGGCGATGCCGTGCTTGATACCAAGTCCGCTGCGGGCAAAGACAAGGGCCACGTAGTCTGCCGAGGGCAGGGCGATGGCAATGCCCGTGGGGATGACCTTTCTTCCTCCGGCAGGGATGGTCACCGGATCGTCCACACAGGCGTGCAGGTCCATGGCCGCTGCGCCGGCGCTGGCGTAAAAGGGAGCGGGGATATCCGTTCCGATTTTGGGGGACAGGGCTTTGATCTTCAGTTCCATAAGGGTCATACCGCCTTTGCGTTCATTGTTTCATATTTGGGATGCGAATCTTGTCATTCTACAGCCCGGTAATAAAGACCCCGGGTGATCTCGTTGGGCTCAAAGGGACCGCGGCCCTGATAGCGCTCCAGCACACGCACGCACTCGGCGGCGTTTTCGGTGGTGAAGTGCAGTCGGGCGGCCCAGATACCCAGTCTGGCCCAGTCGGCCTGCTTGTCCGCCAGAAACAGCTTTTTGGCGTTGAGGATCTCGTTGCGGCAGCCGTAGGCCTTGACCACGGGGAAACGCTCCCCTTTGCGGTCGGTGAGCTGATTCACATTGCTGCAGGTGTGCTGACCGCTGTGGTTGTGGACAATGCAGTTTTCCGTGATCATCAGAGGCAGACGACCATAGGCAATCAGCTCTGTGGGAATGGCCTTGGACAAGTCACGGATCTGGGACAGGTGCAGCTCGAAAGAGGCGGTGGCGGAAACAAAGCCCAGCCGGCGCAGCTCCTTCAGTGTCTGACTGTTAAACACCCCAAGGCCGTAGTCCGAGCGCAGGGCAAAGCCCATATTCTGCGCCACACGAATGGCGCCGGGGGTGGAGACGAGCGCTTCGGTTACCCCAAGCTCCTGCAGTTTTTTCAGGTCCTTTTCCAGGTTAGGCTGTTCGCTGTCCCAGAAGATGCGGGGCAGCACGGCGCAGACCCTGACTCCCATGCTGTGGGCCAGATCTACCTTGTCCGGGTGGGCAGCGCCCTCATCGGCGGGGAGGTAGAGCAGGGCGGGCTGCAGGCGCAGCAGGTCGGCGCTGATCTGGTCAGCGGTGCGTACAGACACGGTGAAGACCGGGGGCTGTTTGATGTTTTCGTAACGGACTCCCGCCTTGAAGGGGTTCTTTGTCCGCAGAGGCAGGGTCACGCGCTGGTCACTGAGTTGTTCCAGCACCTCCCGCCGCATGGCATTCAGGGCGGACAGGGGCAGAGACAGACCGTCCTCCACATAGGCGGTCACCTTTTCGCAGGCGTAGGGGGTGCCGCCGGTGCGGGTGAGCTGCCCTTCCACTTTTTCGGCGGTGAGGGGAACGTTGACCGCGGCCTCGGGCACGGGGCCGGACACAGTGGCTACCCGGCCGTCCTTGTCCTCCACACCCACCTGGGCGGGCTCGCCAGAGCGGATCATGGCGTACATGCGTACCGGCTCCTTGCGGTTTTCGCCGCTTTCGTAGGTGGAGCGAGCCTGGGCGAACAGCTCACGGGGTTCGGCTTCCTCCCTGCGGATACCGAACATATCCGGGCCCTGTTTGTTGCGGAAATAGCCATCGGTAAAGCCGTCCCGGGAAAAGGCCTGACGCAGCATCTCCAGCTCCTCGGCGGTGGGCTCTCTTCCCTCCCGGATGGCCCGGGAGTAGACTCCGGTGACGATGGCCACATATTCCGGACGCTTCATGCGGCCCTCAAGCTTTACGCAAGCGACCCCCATTTTGCGCAGCTGCTCCAGATGGCCGGCAAGGGACATGTCCTTCAGAGACAGGGGGTATTCGTCGGCCTTGCCGTTCCAGCCGTACTTCATGCGGCAGGGCTGGGCGCACAGGCCCCGGTTGCCGCTGCGGCCGCCGATGACACTGGAAAAGAAGCACTGGCCGGAGTAGCACATGCAAAGGGCGCCGTGGGCAAAGACCTCGATCTCGATGGGAGAGTGCAGGCAGATGTGCTCGATCTCCCGCCGGCTCAGTTCCCGGGCCAGCACCGCCCGGCTGATGCCCAGGTCGGCGGCCATCTTGACGCCGTCCAGGGTATGGACGGTCATTTGGGTAGAGGCGTGGATGGGAAGATCGGGCACCGTCTGGCGCAGCATGCGAAGCACGCCCAGATCCTGCACCAGCACTGCGTCCACGCCCATGTCGCTGGCTCTGGCAGCGTGCTTGGCAGCGGCGGGCAGTTCCCGGTCGGTGAGCAGGGTGTTCATAGTCAGAAAGACCTTGACCCCCCGCAAATGGCAATAAGAAACCGCCGCCGCAGCCTCTTCCTCGGAAAAGTTCTTCGCGTTGCGGCGGGCGTTAAAATCTCCAAACCCCAGATAGACCGCGTCGGCACCGTTTTGTACCGCGGCGACCAGCGCCTCCTGCGATCCAGCGGGAGAGAGCAGTTCCAGCATAGGGACTACCTCCTGAAAAGGACATATGTCCAAGGCCGGAGAGGGCCCCGGCCTTGGACGGTGTGAGTTGAGTGTGTTGTGCGGCGGCTCAGCGCTTGCTCTGCAGCTTGAAAATCTCGCGCTTGGCGTCGGACAGCTCCATCTTCTGACGAGCGGACTCCTCCAGAGCCTCCTTCAGCTGGCGGCGCAGGTTCTCGCAGGAGGCCTGCTCCTTGAAGTACTGGTCGGCGATGTTGACGGCGGCCAGCAGTGCGCTGTCTACCATGGACATGCGGCCGGCATCGGCTACCTGACGCACCTGTTCGTCCACATGAGCAGCGATCTGGCGCACATAGCTTTCTTCCTCGGTGCCAACCAGGGTGTATTCCTGGCCGGCGATGGAAACGGTCACTTTATTTTTCATGTTCAGACCCTCCGTATTTTCTGTGCAGCCCTGGATAAGGGGAACACATATATTCAAAAACATTATAGCATACTTTCCTCTTTGAAAAAACAACAGATTCACGATTTTTACAAAAATTATGATATTTTGTAGCACTGACGGATTTCTTGTTTACGAAAGCGGGATTTTAGAGTAGAATGGAAGCAAGCGCCGAGCCGTCGCGAGCAGACCGGATGGACCGGAGGGAGGGCGCGAAACCGAAGATTTGCCCGGCAAATCTGTTTCAAGCCCGAGGCGAAGGGAAGCCGGGCGTTGTGAGCAGGCGAGGCGTGACGACAGCAAGCGCCGAGCCGTGGCGCTATATGACACAATGAGAAAGGGGGGTCAGCACATGGAGCCTGTGAATCTTCTTCCCAACAGCATATTGTCCCTGAGCGGCGAGACGGCGGACCGCCTTTTGGCTCTGGGAGATGGGGATGCGGTGCTGGTGTATCTGCATTTGCTGCGCCGCGGCAGTGTTCAGGGTCTTGGCTGGCCGGAACCCCGGATGCGGGGTGCGCTGGACAAGCTGGCCGCCTGCGGACTGACCGCCCGCACGCAGGTCTGCGCGCAGCCGGCTGCCGAGGCAGAGCTACAGCCCCCGGAATATACGATGGACGATATTGCTGCCGCCCTTGGCTCGGGGTCGTCCTTCTCCGCGCTGGCGGATGAGGTGGAGCGTCGGCTGGGCAAAAAGCTGACCACCGCCGACCTGAAAACACTGTATACCCTGTTTGACCACCTGGCCCTGCCCGCAGAGGTGATCCTGCTCATCGTGAGCTGGTGCACCATGGAGCTGGAGCGCAAGTACGGACCGGGGCGCAAGCCGTTTCTTTCCCAGATCCGGCGGGAGGCCTTCCGCTGGGCCAGGGAAGGTGTGGACACCGCCGAACGGGCGGAGGAGCATCTGCAGCGGCTGCTGCGCCTGCGCAGCCGGGAGGGGGAACTGATCCGCCTGCTGGACCTGCCCCAGCGCCCCCTGGTGGAGCGGGAACAGAAATACATCGCCGCGTGGCTTGAGATGGGCTTTGACAATGATGCCCTGCGCCTGGCCTATGAAAAGACTGTTATGGGTACCGCCACCAAGAGTATGGACTGGCGGTACATGAACGGAATCCTGCGCCGCTGGCATGAAAAGGGACTGCACAACGTAGCCCAGATTCAGGCCGGGGACAGCAGTCCCCGCCGCACCCCGCCGTCTGCAGTGTCCGCCGACCCGGACAGCAGGGTCAGGGAGGATATGGAGCGGGCCCGCCGCCTGCTGCAGCAGATGAAACAGGAACAGGGAGGTTGACCCCATGTCTTATGATCCCAATGTGCTCCAGCAGGCCTCCCGCCTGTTGGAGGAGCAGCGCCGGGAGCGCACCCGGCGTACTGAGCAGAACCGCCAGCAGATCTATGCCCGCCAGCCCCGTCTGGCCCAGATTGACCGGGAGCTGCGTGCCACCATGACCGGGGTGGTCACCGCCGCTCTGCGCCGGGGAGAGGACCCGGCTCCCGTCCTTGCCGAGCTGCGTGCCAAAAACCTGGACCTGCAGGATGAGCGCAACCTGCTTTTGGGCTCCATGGGCCTTGCACCCAGCGATCTGGACGACACCCCGGCCTGTCCCCTGTGCGGTGACACCGGCTGGAAGGGGACGCAGATGTGTGAATGCCTGCACCGGCTGTGCACGCAGGAGCAGATTCGCTCCCTGTCCAACCTGCTCAATCTGGGAGAGCAGACCTTTGATTCCTTCCAGTTTGACTATTACAGCACCCTTCCTCATCCGTCCACGGGTATTTCTCCCCGGGAGAACATGGAAAATGTGGTGTATCCCGTCTGCCTGAACTATGCAAGGCTGTTTGGACAGCGCTCCACCCGGAACCTGTTTTTGTACGGCGCTCCCGGACTGGGCAAGACCTTTTTGTCCGCCTGCATTGCCCGCACGGTATCCGAGCAGGGGCATTCCGTGGTCTACGATACCGCGGGCAGCATCTTTGCCCGGTTTGAGGACCAGAAGTTTGCCCGGGATGCCGAGGCACGGGATGAGACCCGGCGTTATCTTAATTGCGACCTGCTCATTGTGGACGATTTGGGCTGTGAGCTGACAACCCAATTTGTCCAAACGGCGCTGTACACCCTGATCAACAGCAGGCTGACGGCCAACAGGCATACCATTATCTCGTCTAACCTGTCCATGGACGAGATCGCACGGCGCTACTCCCCCCAGATCGCCTCCCGGCTGGAGGGCGAGTACACCGCGCTGTATTTCTTTGGCGAGGATATCCGTCTGCAAAAAAAGAAGATGCTTTGACCCCGACGGCCGCACAGGAACTCCCTGTGCGGCCGTTTTGTGTCAGACGCAGGAAAACACAGCCTGCCCACAATCGTGTGTTTGCTTTTTATTTCTTTTTCCACTGCTTCTCCAGACTTGAACAATTGACAGGAGTTTTTTCGTGGAGTAAAATAAATCGTTATGAGCGGACAAAAATCAGAGCGTCCGTCCCGGCCTGAGTGCCAAAACAATATGCCCCAGTAGCTCAGTTGTATAGAGCGTCCGCCTCCTAAGCGGAAGGTCGGAGGTTAGAGTCCTCTCTGGGGTGCCAAGCACCATCGAACAAAAACGGAAAAGAAAGAAGGATGCCAATGGATTATGCAAAGGAATCCCTGCGCCTGCACGGCGAATGGAAGGGTAAGATCGAAGTGGTCGCCACCGTTCCCGTTGCCACAAAGGACGACCTGTCTCTGGCTTATACCCCCGGCGTGGCCCAGCCCTGTCTGGCCATTCAGGAGGATATCAGCAAGAGCTATGAGCTGACCCGCCGCCACAACCTGTGCGCCGTCATCACCGATGGCACCGCCGTTCTGGGTCTGGGCGACATTGGTCCCGAAGCCGGCATGCCTGTTATGGAAGGCAAGTGCGTGCTCTTCAAGGCCTTTGCCGACGTTGACGCATTTCCCCTGTGCGTCAAGACCAAGGATGTGGACGAAATCGTACAGACCGTGTCCAACATCTCCGGTTCTTTCGGCGGTATCAACCTGGAGGACATTGCTGCCCCCCGCTGCTTTGAGATCGAGCGCAAGCTGAAGGAAAAGTGCGACATTCCCATCTTCCACGATGACCAGCACGGAACCGCTATTATCACTCTGGCCGGCCTGCTCAACGCTTTGAAGGTGGTTGGCAAGAAGAAGGAGGACGTGAAGGTGGTCACCTCCGGCGCCGGGGCCGCCGCCATCTCCATCGTCAAGCTGCTGCTGTCCGCCGGATTCAAGAACGTGACCATGTGCGACCGCAAGGGCGCTATCTACGCTGGCCGCGACGGGCTGAACTGGATCAAGGAAGAGATGGCCCAGGTCACCAATCTGGACAAGAAGGCCGGCTCTCTGGCCGATATGCTGGTGGGGGCCGATGTGTTTATCGGTGTATCCGCGCCCGGCACTGTGACCACGGAGATGGTCAGGACCATGAACAAGGATGCCATCGTCTTTGCCTGCGCCAATCCCACTCCTGAGATCTTCCCCGACGAAGCCAAGGCCGGTGGTGCCGCTGTTGTTTCTACCGGCCGCAGCGACTTCCCCAACCAGATTAACAACGTGCTGGCCTTCCCGGGCGTGTTCCGGGGTACCTTCGACGTGCGTGCCAGCGACATCAACGAGGAGATGAAGATGGCCGCTGCCAACGCCCTGGCCCAGTTGATTTCGGATGAGGACCTCAGCGCCGACTACATCATCCCCAAGGCCTTTGACCCCCGCGTGGGTCCTGCCGTGGCCAAGGCCGTGGCCGAAGCCGCCCGCAAGTCCGGCGTGGCCCGCATCTGATCCAATTTACCTGCAAAAGCAAAATCGCCGTGGGCCGAGACCACGGCGATTTTATTTTTCGGCGGGAAGGTTTTTGCTCCCCTGTGCCCTTGCTCTTTTGCGGAAAAAATGATATGATATTTAAATGTGAAAATGGGTGCTTGTGCCCACACAAACCACACCGTCGGAGGACGCATTTATGGACAAACAGACCACACATATTCCGCAGGCGGACATAGACCGCCAGCTTACATACTGCCTTGAGGTGAAGCAGGTCTACGAAAGCCGCGGGGTGACCCCGCTGGCCTTTGTGGATACCTACGGCTGTCAGCAGAACGAGGCCGACTCCGAGCGCATTCGGGGCTATCTGCGCCAAATGGGCTTTGACTTTACCCAGAGTGAAAAAGAGGCAGATATCATCGTTATCAACACCTGCGCCGTGCGCGAGCACGCGGAGCAGCGGGTGCTGGGCAATGTGGGGGCGCTGGTGCACACCAAGCGGGCCAAGCCCGCCCAGCTCATCTGCCTGTGCGGTTGCATGATGCAGCAGCAGCACGTGGCGGACAAAATTAAGGCTTCCTTCCGGCACGTGGATCTGGTGTTCGGTCCTCACGTGCTGTGGAAGTTCCCTCAGTTTATCCACGGCCTGCTCACCCGCCGGGGCCGCATCTTCCAGATCCCGGACGAGGCCGGCTCCATTGCCGAGGGTATTCCCGTGGTGCGTCAGGGGGACGTGAAGGCGTGGGTGTCCGTGATGTACGGATGCAATAACTTCTGTTCCTACTGCATCGTGCCCTATGTGCGCGGCCGGGAACGGAGCCGAGATCCGGAACTGATTTTGTCCGAAGTGCGCCAACTGGTGGAGCAGGGATACAAGGATATCACCCTGCTGGGTCAGAATGTGAACTCTTATGGCAAGGATCTGGAGCAGGACATCGACTTCTCCGACCTTTTGGAGCGGGTGAACGCCATTCCCGGGGAGTTCCTCATTCGTTTTATGACCTCCCACCCCAAGGATGCCACTCAAAAGCTGTTTGAGACCATGGCCAAATGCGAAAAGGTGGCCCCGGTGCTTCACCTGCCCTTCCAGGCGGGCAACGACCGGGTGCTGAAGGTGATGAACCGCCGTCATACCCGGGAGCAGTATCTGGACAAGGTGCGCGCACTGAAGGCGCTCATTCCTGACATCGTGCTGACCTCCGATGTGATCGTGGGCTTCCCCGGTGAGACCACAGAAGAGTTTGAGGATACCCTGAAGGTGCTGGAAGAGGTGCGCTACGACGCGCTGTTTACGTTTATTTACTCCCCCCGCGTGGGCACCCCCGCCGCGTCTATGGACGACCCCATGAGCCGGGAGGAGAAGCTGGCCAACTTTAATCGCCTTGTGGCCCTGCAGGATGAGATCTCCGAGGAGAAGCACAAGGAATACATCGGCAAAACGGTGCGCTGTCTGGTGGATGGGCTGTCCGACGATCCCCGGTGGGCGCTGACCGCCCGCACACCCGGCAACCGGCTGGTGCGTCTGGACGGCCCTGCGGATGCGGTGGGCAAGTTTATGGACGTGAAGATCACCGATGCCAACAAGTGGTCTTTGTACGGGGAGCTTCTTTGATTCAAACAAGTGGCATAGCCGCTTGTTTGAGAGGGTTGCGGCCTGCTGCAGCGCACTGCGACTCGCTAAGAGCCGCCGCAAAGCGGCGGTTGCTCGCTTGCATACGCCTGCGGGCGTTATCGCTGCGCTCGCACGTTTGCAGACCGAGAAGAGTTTTTTCTGACGCACATGTCGCCAGAAAAAACGGATTTACATTTTTTCGCGCCTGCGGGCGCGAAACTCTGCGAGGCTTCAGTTTGTGCGCTGGTCGCAGCGCATGGAGGTTTTATTATGGCAGAACAGACACCTATGATGCGGCAGTATCTGGAAATAAAAGAACGCAACCCCGACTGCATCCTGTTTTTCCGTCTGGGTGACTTTTACGAGATGTTCAACGAGGATGCCAAGCTGGTGTCCAAGGAGCTGGACCTGACCCTGACCACCCGGGACCGGAACAAGCCGGAGGCGGAGCGCACCCCCATGTGCGGCGTGCCCTACCACTCCTGCGACAGCTACATTGCCCGGCTCATCGCCAAGGGCTATAAGGTGGCCATCTGCGAGCAGACGGAGGACCCGGCCCTTGCCAAGGGGCTTGTGGAGCGGGACATTGTGCGCATTATCACCCCGGGTACGGTCATCGCCTCCTCCATGCTGGAGGAGGGCCGCAACAACTTTATTTGCGCCATCTGTGCCGATGCCGGGGCCATGGGTCTGTGCCTGTGCGACATTTCCACCGGAGAGGTGTTTGCCACTTCTTTCCCCGCTGGGCTGGAGGGGACGGACCACCTGAAAAATGAGCTGGGCCGCTTCCACCCTGCCGAGGCGGTGCTCTCTCCCACCGCGTGGGAACTGGATGGTCTGGTGGACTTTCTGCGCCAGCGGCTGGACTGTGCCGCCGCCCTGTGGCAGGAGGAGCGCTTTGATCCCGATGCCGCTCGTGCGTTGGTGGAAAAACAGTTCAAAACCGGGCTGGAAGATTTGCCCGGGGACGATGTTGCCGCCCTGCGGACGGCGGGAGGCCTGTTGCAGTATCTGTACGAGACCCAAAAGACAGACCTTGGCCACATTGCCAACTTCAATTACTACACCAGCGGCCAGTACATGGAGCTGGACCTGACCGCCCGGCAGACGCTGGAGCTGACATCCACCCTGCGGTCCAAGGAGAAAAAAGGCTCCCTGCTCTGGGTGCTGGACAAGACGAAAACTGCCATGGGCGGACGGCTCATTCGGGGCTGGATGGAGCGGCCCCTCCTTTCCCCGGTGCAGATCGGCCGCCGCCAGCAGGCGGTGAACGATCTGGTGCAGGACATCATTACCCGCGAGGAACTGTCTGTGATCCTGCGTGAGGTGACCGATCTGGAGCGGCTCATCGGAAGAGTGGTGTACGGCACCGCCGGCGGACGGGATCTGGTGGCCTTGGCCAACGGTCTGGGCAAACTGCCCCAGATCCGTGATCTGCTGGAGGGATGCCCCTCTGCCCTGCTTCAGTCCCTGCGTGGTGAGCTGGACGATCTGCCCGATATTCGGGAGCTGATCGGACGGGCGCTGGTGGACGAGCCCCCCTTCTCCGTGCGGGAAGGCAAATTCATCCGGGAGGGCTATGACCCCGATGTGGACCGGCTTCGCAACGTGATGGAGCACGGCTCGGAGATGCTGGCTCAGCTGGAGGCGGACACCAAGGCCCAGACCGGCATCAAGAACATGAAGGTCAGCTATAACAAGGTGTTCGGCTACTATATCGAGGTGGCCAAGTCCCAGACTGACCTTGTGCCGGAGGGCTGGGCGCGGAAGCAGACCACTGTAAACTCCGAGCGGTACATTTCCCAGGAATTGAAGGAGCTGGAGCATACCATCCTGTCCGCTCAGGACAAGGTGGTGGCGCTGGAATACCAGCTGTTCTGCCGGCTGAAGGAGCAGGTGTGCGCCTGCGTGGCCCAGATTCAGAAATCTGCCGCCGCTGTGGCCCAGGTGGACGTGCTCAACTCCTTTGCCACGGTGGCCGCCGCCAACAACTACTGTATGCCCCAGGTGGACGCCAGTGATGTGATCAGCATTACCGAGGGACGGCACCCTGTGGTGGAAAAGGTGCTGAAAAACGCAGTTTTTGTGCCCAACGACACCTTTATGGACGGAAACGGTGACCTGTGTGCCGTCATTACTGGGCCAAATATGGCGGGTAAGTCCACCTATATGCGCCAGGTGGCCCTGATCGTGCTCATGGCCCAGATGGGTTCTTTCGTCCCCGCCCGGGCCGCCCGCATCGGCATTGTGGACCGGGTGTTTACCCGCATCGGCGCGTCCGATGACCTTGCCGCCGGACAGTCCACCTTTATGGTGGAGATGACCGAGGTGGCGGAGCTTCTGAAAAACGCCACAAGCCGCTCTCTGCTCATTCTGGACGAGATCGGCCGGGGTACCAGTACCTATGACGGCATGGCCATCGCCCGCTCGGTGGTGGAATACTGCGCCGACCCAAAACGGCTGGGGGCCAAGACTCTGTTTGCCACCCACTACCACGAGCTGACCGTCCTGGAGGGTCAGCTGGCCGGGGTGAAGAACTACAATATTGCCGCCAAAAAGCGCAAGGACGACGTGATTTTCCTGCGCAAGATCGTCCGGGGCGGGGCCGACCAGAGCTATGGCATTGAGGTGGCCAAGCTGGCCGGGGTTCCCGACCGGGTCATTAAACGGGCCCGCGCCATTCTGGAGGAACTGGAACAGGGCGAGGGACGAGCCGTGGAGATCGGCACGCCCTGCATACCTGTGGAAAGCCAGATGTCCCTTGGGGACATCGGCGGGGAAACTGTCCTGCGAAAACTGCGCATGACCGATGTGAACATCCTCTCCCCCATCGAGGCGCTCAACCTGTTGGCGGAGCTGAAACGAGACCTGAACTAAAGTGCAATAAAGGGGTGATTTTATGCCCAACATCCAAGTATTGGATCCCCATGTAGCCGACCTGATCGCCGCCGGTGAGGTGGTGGAGCGTCCGGCCAGCGTAGCCAAGGAACTGATGGAAAATGCTATCGATGCCGGCGCTAAAAAGGTGACGGTGGAGATCGCAAACGGCGGCATGGCCCTCATCCGTGTGACCGATGATGGATGCGGCATGGAGCTGGATCAGCTGGCCACCGCTTTCCTGCGCCATGCCACCAGCAAACTGCGCACCGAGTACGACCTGGAGGCCATCGGCACCCTGGGATTCCGGGGTGAGGCCCTTGCCGCCATCTGCGCTGTGGCCCGCATTGACGTGATGACCCGCACCTCCGGTGCTTCCTTTGGAGCCTCTTTGTCCCTGGAGGGAGGGGTTGCCGGTGTTGTGGAGGAGGCGGGCTGTCCTGAGGGGACGACTATGGTGGTGCGTGATCTGTTTTTTAACACCCCTGCCCGGCTCAAGTTCATGAAAAAAGACGCCGCCGAGGGTGCGGCGGTCTTTGCCGTGGTCCAGCGGCTGGCCCTTGCGCACCCGGAGGTGAGCGTCAAGTTCATCCGGGACGGCAAGCAGGAGCTGCTGACCCCCGGGGACGGAAAGCTTCAGTCTGCCATTTATGCCGTGCTGGGCCGTGACCTTGCTCTGGGCTTTAAAGAGGTGCAGGGCAGCGGCGAGGACATGAGCGTGTCCGGTTTCGCCACCCTGCCCGTGTGCTGTAAGGGCAGCCGCAACTATCAGCATTTCTTTGTCAATGGCCGGTATGTGAAATCCAGAATCATGACCGCCGCGCTGGAGGAGGCCTATGCCAATCAGCGCATGGTGGGCAAGTTCCCCGGCTGTGTGCTCCATCTGCAAACGAAGCTGAATATGGTGGATGTGAATGTCCACCCCACTAAGACGGAGGTCAAGTTTACCAACGAACGGCAGGTCTTTTCCACCGTGTACCACGCGGTGCTTGCCGCTCTGACCGGGGAACGGAGCCATCCGGCGGCAGTGCTGGAAAAGCCAAAGGGCCATGACACCGTCACGCCCAATCAGATTCGATTCAACAGCACCCCCATCCCCCCGGCCAGGCCCGCGGGGACGGCGCTGCCTCTGCACGATTTTACCGCCCCCAGACCTGCGCCCGCGGTTCAACCGGAAAAACCCGCCACGCCCACCCGTGTGCCCAAGCCGGTGGATGTGCTGTGGGAGGAGCCGCCGGCGGGCAAAGAGGAGCCGGTTTATAAGGATGAGACTCGGCCTGCACCTGTGCCCGACCCCGCACCTGTGCCCGTTGTGCAGCCGCCAGTTCAGGAGGCGACTGTGGAAGATGGGCCTGTGGCGGAGATGGACTCGTGGAAGATCGCAGGAGAGCTGTTCCGCACCTATATTCTGGTGGAGCAGGGGGAAAAGGTGCTGCTCATTGACAAACACGCCGCCCACGAGCGGATGAATTTTGACCGCATGAAGGCGGAGGGCTACAAGCCCATGATGCAGACTCTGCTCACCCCTGTGGCCTTTGCCCCGGAAGCGGAAGAGCGGACGGTGCTGGCTGACAACCTGCCCCTGCTGGCTGAGTTCGGCTTTGAGGTGGAGGAGTTCGGCACAAAGGATCTGATCGTGCGTCAGGCCCCCTTTGATGTGGACGAGGGGGATATCGTTTCCACCCTGACCGAGATCGCGGTCAGACTGCTGTCTACGGGACGGGCAGACCCGTCCGCGGCCCGGGACGAGGTGCTGCACACCATGGCCTGTAAAGCCGCCATCAAAGGGGGCTGGAAGTCCGGCCCTCAGGAGCTGGAACGGGTGGCAAAGGCTGTGATGGACGGGGCCGTGAAATACTGCCCCCACGGCCGGCCCGTGGCCATTGAACTGACGAAAAAAGACCTGGAAAAGCAGTTTAAGCGGGCGTGAATTCGATTTAATGCCCCGACAGAAAGGCGGTGACACCATGCCACCCAAAATCGCAGTAATTTGTGGCCCCACGGCCTCGGGCAAGACCCGCCTTGCCGTGGAGCTGGCCCTTGCCCATAACGGGGAGGTGGTGTCTGCCGACTCCATGCAGATATACCGCACTATGGACATCGGAACGGCCAAGCCAACGGTGCAGGAGATGCGGGGGGTGCCCCACCATATGCTGGATGTGGCCGAGCCGGACGAGGACTTCTCCGTAGCCCGGTATGTGGACATGGCGACCAAATGTGTGGACGATATTCTGGCCAGAGGGAAACTGCCCATTCTGGCCGGGGGCACAGGGCTGTACATTGACTCCCTGCTTTCCGGCCGGGATTTTGCGGCCTTTGACCCGGACAGCGCCCTGCGGGGGCAGCTGGAGGCACAGTTCGCCCAAAAGGGCGGCGAGGTGATGTTGGCGGAGCTTGGGAAAATTGACCCCGAGGCCGCCGCCCGTCTCCACCCCAACGATGCTAAACGCATCATCCGGGCGCTGGAGGTGTTTTACTCCACCGGAAAGACCATATCGCAACACAATCTGGAAACACGGAGCATCCCGCCCCGATACGAGGCGTTGACCCTTGCTCTCGCCTTTGAACGGCGGGAGGATATGTGGACCCGCATCGACTGCCGGGTGGACGAGATGATGGAGGCGGGCCTTGTGGACGAGGTACAGGGCCTTTTGGACCGGGGCATTCCGGACAAGTGTACCGCCATGCAGGCCATCGGCTACAAGGAGATGGTCAGCGCCCTGCGGGGGGATGGTGATGTGCTCCGGGCGGCAGAGGAGATCAAACTGCGTTCCCGCCAGTACGCCAAGCGCCAGCTGACATGGTTTGGAAGAAATCCCGCGGCCCATTGGCTGCGTTGGGGAGAAAATCCGGATTTTGCCCAGGCCCTGCGTATTTCGACAGAAAAACTGGAAGAATTTGGAATATGATAGACGCACTCGGACGGACCGTCCGTCACAAAGAAAAAGGAGTGCGTCAAAATGCAGAAAACCAATCTTCAGGAAATGTTCCTTACTCAGATCCGCCGGGAGCGGCGGCCTGTCACCGTGTTCTTGATGAACGGCTTCCAGATGCGGGGGCAGGTGTCCGGATTTGACCCCTTTACCGTGGTACTTATGACCGACGGCAAACAGCAGGTTATTTATAAGCACGCAATTTCGACTATTGTGCCGGAACGGCCAGTTCCGCTGGAGTGGGAAGAACAGGGGCAATAACCTGCTGTTTGCCGTGGGAGCGAAGCGACCCGCGCATTGCGCGTCCCGCAGGGCGAATTCACTTCGCCCGAGGACATAAAATCAACGGGGCCCCACGGGATGCTTGCATCCCGTGGGAACAACAGCAAGTGATTTACAAGCATGCGATTTCCACCATTGTACCGGAGCGACCTGTTCCTCTGGAATGGGAGGGCCAGGAACCGTAACCGGGATATTTCCCCAACAGAAAGAGAGCGTTCCCTATGAAAGAAGGAACCACAATTACAAAGCTGGTCATGTTCCTCATGGCAGCGTGCCTGGCGGTCTATTTCGCTGTGTACCTGTTCCGGGGAATGACCGATCCTTTGACCACTGCGGTAGCCTACGCCTACACCGTCAACGACAGCGTGGAGGCGGAGGGGCTGCTGGTACGGCAGGAGCAGGTGCTTCCCGCCGGAGTGGGCATCGCCGATGTGACTCCCGGAGAGGGGGAGCGTGTGGGCGCGGGCCAGACGGTGGCGGTGCTCTACCGGGACAGTCAGGCCCTGGAGCGTAAAGAGCAGATCCAGCAGCTCACTCTGGAGGCGGAGCTGCTGCAGTACGCCACCACCCAGGCCAATCCCAGCTCCGGTGCCGCCGAGCTGGAGGACGATATAGTCCGGGCGGCGGTGGCTCTGCGCGCGGACAGTGCCGCCGGAGACTTTGACCGGCTGGAGGAGCAGGTGCTGGATCTGAAGCGGGCGGTGCTCAAGCGAGACTATACTTATGGGCAGGGGGTGGACACCTCCCGCCTGACCGAGATATCAAGCCAGCTGCGTTCTCTGCAAACCCGGTCTGCCCAGGATACCAGCCGGGTGAAGGCCCAGATGGAGGGGACTTTCTCCGCTCAGGTGGACGGCTATGAGGATGTGACACCGGACAGGGCTGCCCGGCTCACACCCATGGGACTGGATGGGCTGCTGGACCGGGGTGTTCAGACAGATGAGCGCGCCCTGGGCAAGATCATCACCGCCAACCGCTGGTATCTGGCGGTCAATCTGCCCGTGGGGGCGGCAGATCGCCTGACGGTGGGGGAAAAGGCTGTGGTGCGCTTTGCGGGCGACTTTTCCCGGGATGTGGACATGCGGGTGGAGTCGGTGAGCAAGCCGGAGGAGGACCGCTGCACAGTCCTGCTGTCCACCGATCGATATCTAGCTGACACCACTCTTCTGCGCCGCCAAAGAGTGGAGATCATTTTTGACAGCGACCAGGGCCTGCGTGTGCCCAAGGGTGCCGTGCACATTCTGACCAAAACCGTTACGGACAAGGAGACGGGGGAGCAGAGCAAGGTGAGCACCACCGGTGTATACGCGTTGGTCAACGGGCAGGCAGAGTTCAAAACCGTGCAGACCATGGCCGAGGGCACACAGTTTTATGTGGTGAAGCCCCTGGATACGGGCAAGCGAGTGCTTCGGGCGGGAGATCAGGTCATCGTCCGGGCCCGAGACCTGTACGACGGCAAGGTGGTACAGGAGTAAGGCGAGGTGAGGACTGTGGAACTGGAACGCAACATCCGGTTGGTGAAGGAACGCATGGCTGCCGCCGCCCGCCGGGCCGGACGTGATCCGGAGGAAATTACCCTGTGTGCGGCCACCAAGGTGCAAAGCGATGACACCATCCGGGCGGCCATTGCCGCCGGTGTGGAGGTGTGCGGGGAGAACCGGGTGCAGGAGTTGTGTGCCCATTTGGAGTCCGACGCCTATGCCGGGGCCGGACAGGTACACTTTATCGGCCGCCTGCAGACCAATAAGGTCAACAAGGTGGTTGGGCGGGTGGAACTGATCCACTCGGTGGACTCCCTGCGGCTGCTGGAGGCCATTGATAAGCAGGCGGAAAAGCTGGGTGTCGTTCAGGACATCCTGCTGCAGGTGAACATTGGCGGCGAGCAGAGCAAGGGCGGCGTGGAGCCGGAAGGGTTGGAGGAGCTGGCCCGACAGGCGGTGCAGATGGAGCATGTGCGCCTGCGCGGACTGATGGCCATACCACCTATTGCGCATGAGACGGGAGCGAATACACAGTATTTTGTGAAGATGCGCCAGCTTTTTGTTGACATGAGGGCGAAAATAGCACATAATGAAAGTGATGTAGACTGCCTGTCCATGGGTATGAGCGGCGACTATGAGGATGCCATTGCCCAGGGGGCCACACTGGTGCGTGTGGGTACGGCCCTGTTTGGGCCGCGGTCCGCTCCACAAGTATGAGATGATTTAATTTTACTTAGGAAACGAGGTTGTCAAGATGGGATTTATGGATGAGCTCAAGCGACTGGCCCGCCCCTATGAGGATGAAGATGAGGACGATTTCGACGATTTTGACCAGGTGAACACCCGTGCCCAGGCCGAGCCCCCTGCCCGCCGGGAGCGCAGCAGCCGCACCGTCAGCGAGGCTGCCAGCTATGCCGCTGAGCAGGGGCGCCGCAGCAACAAGGTGGTCAACATCCACACCACCACCCAGCTGCAGGTGGTGCTGGTCAAGCCCGACCGCTACGAAAACGCCAGCGAGATCGCTGACCATTTGCGGGAAAAGCGCACCGTGGTTCTCAATCTGGAGTCCACCAACAAGGAGGTGGCTCGCCGCCTGCTGGACTTTTTGTCCGGCGTGACCTATGCCCATGGGGGCAAGATCAAAAAGGTCGCTCTGTCCACCTATATCATCACGCCCTATAATGTGGATATTCTGGGTGACCTCATTGATGAGCTTGAGAACAACGGACTGTATTTCTAAAGAGAAAGTTTGATCTGCCCTGCGGGCGATTTGGGAGGTAATAGATATGCTGACTCCTCAGGAAGTCTCTGAGCACGCATTTGCAAAGGCGTCTTTTGGTGGCTATAACATGGCCATGGTGGATGAGTTCCTCGATTTGCTGACGGCGGATTATACCGCTCTGTATAATGAAAACGCGGTGCTCAAAAGCAAGATGAAGGTGCTGGTGGACAAGGTGGAGGAATACCGCTCTACCGAGGAGGCCATGCGCAAGGCGCTCATGACCGCCCAGCGCATGGCGGACGAGCTGGTGCGTGAGGCGGAGGAGAAGAAGGCGGACATGCTTCGTGACGCGGAGCGGGAGGTGGCCGACAAGGTTGCCCACCTGCGGCAGGAGGTTGTCAACGAGGAGTATCGGCTGACCGCTGCCAAGAACGCCACCATCGCCTATGTGGAAAAGGTGAAGTCCCTGCATCGGCAGGAGCAGGAGTACCTGGCCAGCCTGGACCAGATCTCTCCCGCGCCCCGGGTCCCCGATCAGGTGGATGAGGCCGCTCAGGCCATTGATGACAGCGTTCAGCGCCTGCTGGCCGCCGCTCAGGCGGATGTGAAGGCGGAGCTGGAGCGGGAAGAGCTGGAGAATACCACGGAATTTGCCGTGGATGTCCAGCCCGAAGCCATTGAGCCGGAGGAAGTAACCGAGGAGCCGGTGGAGGAGCAGGACGACCTGGAAAAGACCGCTGTTCACCACATTGATTTCGGCAATCTGCAATTCGGGAGAGACTACGAAATTAAGTAAAATATATCCGGGAGAGACGATTTTTCGCCTCTTCCGGATTTTTTGCTTGACATAACACAAAAAAGCGGATAAGATAGCAGACGTATATGGAAACCTGCGCAGAAGAGGACGAGTAGCCCCCCGAAAACCCGCACAGAGAGCCGCCGGACGGTGCAAGGCGGACGGGCCGGAGAGCGAAGATCACCTCGGAGCAGAGGGCTGAACTCCTTTGGAAAGTAAGTGCCTCCGGCACGCCCCCGTTACCGGGCGAACCTTGAGTGGCCTGCAAACGCGCAGGCAATAAGAGTGGTACCGCAGAGGTCAGGCCTTTGTCTCTTAACAGGGACAGAGGTTTTATTTTTTGTATTAAAGTGTAATTCACATACAGGAGGAATCGCAATATGGACTACAACAAGACCATCAATCTCCCCCAGACCGAATTCCCCATGCGCGCGGGCCTGCCCAACCGGGAGCCCGGCATGTTGGAAAAGTGGAACGAGATGGACCTGTACAACGAGATGCTCAAGAAGAACGAGGACAAGCCCCGCTTCTCTCTCCACGACGGCCCTCCCTTCTCCAACGGTCATCCCCACATGGGTCACGCCATGAACCGCTCCCTGAAGGACTTTATCGTGCGTATGCACGCCATGCGCGGCTACTGGACCCCCTTCATCCCCGGCTGGGACAACCACGGCATGCCCATCGAGTCCGCCATCATCAAGGAGCAGAAGCTGAACCACAAGGCCATGTCCGTGCCTGAGTTCCGCACCGCCTGCCACAACTATGCCCAGAAGTATATCGACATTCAGCGGGAGGGCTTCCGCCGTCTGGGTGCGCTGGGTGACTGGGACCATCCCTACACCACCATGGCCCCCGAGTTCGAGGCTGAGGAGGTCAAGATCTTCGGCGAGATGTACAAGAAGGGCTACATCTACAAGGGCTTGAAGCCTGTGTACTGGTGCGCCAAGGACGAGACCGCTCTGGCCGAGGCGGAGATCGAGTACAAGGATGATCCTTGTACCACTGTTTACGTCAAGTTCCAGGTGAAGGACGACCAGGGCAAGCTTTCTAAGTATGGCGATCTGAACAAGATGTTCTTCGTCATCTGGACCACCACCATCTGGACCCTGCCCGGCAACCTGGCCATCGCCGTCCATCCCCGTGAGAGCTATGTGCTGGTCAAGGCGGACAACGGCGAGATGTATATCTTGGCCGAGGCCCTGTGCAACAAGGTCATGAAGGTGGGCGGTATCGAGACCTTCGAGATCGTGGAGCGCTTCGTCGGTCAGGACTTTGAGTATATGCTGGCCCAGCATCCCTTCCTGGATAAGACTTCCCAGCTGTGCACCGCCGAGTACGTCACCATGGACTCCGGTACCGGCTGTGTCCACACCGCTCCCGGCTTCGGTGCCGACGACTACGAGACCTGCAAGCGCTATGGCATGGAGATGATCGTCCCTGTGGATGACCGTGGCCGCCACACCGACTATGCCGGCAAGTACGCCGGTCTGAAGACGGAGGAGTCCAACCCCGTCATTCTGGAGGACATGAAGCAGTCTGGCGCTCTGTTCGCCTCCGAGGAGATCATCCACTCCTACCCCCACTGCTGGCGCTGCAAGAGCCCCATCATTTTCCGCGCCACTCCCCAGTGGTTCTGCTCTGTGGATGCCTTTAAGGATGCTGCCTGCGACGCCTGTGACGAGGTGCGCTGGCTGCCCGCCTGGGGCATTGACCGCATGAAGGCCATGATCCGTGAGCGCGCCGACTGGTGTATCAGCCGTCAGCGCCGCTGGGGCCTGCCCATCCCCGTGTTCTACTGCGAGGACTGCAAGAAGCCCATCTGCGATGACACCACCATCGCTGCTGTGTCCGAGCTGTTCGCCGCCAAGGGTTCCAACGCCTGGTACGAGATGGACGCCGCCGACATTCTGCCCGGCGGCTACAAGTGCCCCCACTGCGGCGGCACCCACTTCTTCAAGGAAGAGGACACTCTGGACGGCTGGTTCGACTCCGGCTCTACCCACTTCGCTTCCATGAAAAAGACTCAGGGCTTCTGGCCTGCTGATATGTATATCGAGGGTCTTGACCAGTATCGCGGCTGGTTCCAGGCCTCCATGCTGACTGCCGTTGGCGCTCTGGGCCAGGGCGCGCCCTTCAAGCAGTGCCTGACCCACGGCTGGACCGTGGACGGCGAGGGCAAGGCCATGCACAAGTCTCTGGGCAACGGCGTTGACCCCGCCGTTGTGGTGAAGAAGTACGGCGCCGACCTGCTGCGTCTGTGGGCCGGTTCTGCTGACTATCACATGGATGTGCGCTGCAGCGACAACATCTTCAAGCAGCTGTCCCAGAGCTATCTGAAGTTCCGCAACACCGCCCGTTACTGCCTGGGCAACCTGGCCGGTTTCGATGCCGACAAGCTGGTAGCTCCCGGCGAGATGCTGGAGCTGGACCGCTGGGCGGTGACCAAGCTCAACGAGCTGATCGACAAGTGCTTCAAGGCCTATGACGAGTACGAGTTCCATTCTGTCTCCCACGCCATCAACGACTTCTGCGTGGTGGAGCTGTCCTCCTTCTATCTGGACATCATCAAGGACCGCCTGTACTGCGACGAGACCGATGGCCTGAGCCGCCGCTCCGCTCAGACCGCCCTGTGGCTGATCCTGGACACCATGACCAAGCTGTTCGCCCCCATTCTGGCCTTTACTTGCGACGAGATCTGGCAGGCCATGCCCCACAAGGCTGGCGACGACGGGCGCAACGTGGTGCTCAACGAGATGAACAAGCCCTTTGCTGAGTACGCCCTGTCTGCCGAGCAGATGGCCAAGTGGGACCGCGTCATCGCCATCCGCGACGCCGTCAACGGCGCGCTGGAGACCGCCCGCAACGAGAAGAAGATCGGTAAGAGCCTGGAGGCCAAGGTGGCCCTGACGGTGGCTGCTGAGGATGCCTTTGTTGCCGAGCTGGATGCCGACTATCTGGCCGACCTGCTCATCGTATCTCAGGCTGATGTGACCGTGGGCGGTGCGCTGGCCGTGGCTGTTTCTCCCGCTGAGGGCGCCAAGTGCGAGCGCTGCTGGAAGAACCACGTCAAGGTGGGCGCTCACGCCGACCATCCCGGTCTGTGCCCCCGTTGTGCGAAGGTGGTTTCTGCCATCGACCCCGCCCTGCTGGCTGAGTAATCAACAAGAAAAAACCGCCGACTGAAATTTCGGTCGGCGGTTTTTGTTCGGGAATTTACATGCACCTTTGGTCGTGTTATAATGTGAGACACAACACGCTCAAAGGAGTTCTTTATGCCCTATTTTGTATTGGCTGCCGTTCTGGTGGCTTTGGATCAACTGGTCAAATATCTGGTCAGCACCAATATTCCTCTGGGAGGCAGTGCCCCCTTTTTGCCCAACATTATGGATCTGACCTATGTGCAGAACACGGGCTGCGCATTCTCTCTGCTGGAGGAGCACACGTGGCTGCTCACCCTTGTTTCTGCGGTCATGTCGGTGGTGCTTGGGGTGGCCCTTGCCAAAGGTTTTTTTAGACACCCGCTGGGGAAGATCACCCTGTCTCTGCTGCTGGCAGGGGCGGTGGGAAACCTGGTCGACCGGGCGCTGTACGGGTATGTAATCGATATGTTCCGCACGTTGTTTATGGAGTTTGCCGTGTTCAACGTGGCGGACATCTGTGTGGTGGTGGGTGGTATCGCCGCGGCGGCCTATTACCTGTTCCTCTGTGACAGGTTGGAGGGGAAGACCGATGAGCAGACAGATCCTGAGGGCTGACCGGGACGGAGAGCGGCTGGATGCCTTCGTAGCCCGAAGTGCCGACCTGACCCGATCGGCGGCCCAAAAGCTTCTGGAAGAGGGGCGGGTCACCTGCGGGGACAAGCCGTTGAAAAAGAACGACAAGACTGCCGAGGGACAGGAGATCTGCGTGGACATCCCAGAAGCGGTGGCGGTAGACATTGTGCCCCAGAACATTCCGCTGGACGTGGTGTATGAGGACGAGCACGTCATCGTGGTTAACAAGCCGGTAGGCATGGTGGTCCACCCCGCCCCGGGGCACCCGGACGGCACGCTGGTCAATGCCCTGCTGTACCACTGCGGAAGCTCCCTTTCCGGCATCAACGGAGAGCTGCGCCCCGGCATCGTCCATCGCATTGACCGGGACACGTCTGGGCTGATCATCGCTGCCAAAAATGATGCGGCTCATCTTTCCCTTGCGGCGCAATTACAGGACCACACCCTTGCCCGCACTTACGCCGCTGTGGTGGTGGGCGGGTTTAAAGAGGATGCGGGGACAGTGAACGCGCCTATCGGACGCCACCCTGTTGACCGCAAGAAGATGGCCATCGACCGCAAAAACGGCCGTGAGGCGGTGACTCACTGGTCCGGTTTGGAGCGTTATCCCGGGTATACATTGGTTGAGTGCCGTTTGGAAACAGGGCGAACCCATCAAATAAGGGTGCACATGGCGTCCATTGGCCATCCTTTGCTGGGGGACGTGGTCTACGGGTCGAAAAAGCCCTATCCAGGACTTGCGGGCCAGTGTCTCCACGCACGAAAGCTGAAATTCATCCACCCGGCTACCGGTGAGGCGGTGGAGGTGGAGTGTCCCCTGCCCGATTGGTTCGAGGCGGTGCTGGGCAAATTGAGAAAAACGACGTAACAAAAGCCGTGCATCACAGATGCACGGCTTTTGTTATTCTTCTGCGTTTTCCAGGAAGTAGCTGGCCTCCATGTCTGCGGTGGACAGGGCGAAGGCCAGGGGGAACTGCTGAAAGGCCTGGCCCACCATGCGATTATCTTCCGGACCGGAGAAGCCCATATGCCAGCGGATGGCCATAGCCTCTTCCCTGCTCAAACGGATGAAGCCGTTGGCAATGTACACTGACTTTTCCCCGTGGCCGTAGGGCAACGGATCGTCAAAGGTGTAGGTGGGGACGGACTGCCATTTGCCGTTGGCATCCTTTACATTGCGGGAGCCCAGCTTATAGCAGCCAATCTTGCACAGATCGTGGAGCAGGGCCACGATGGCAATGGACTCGTCGGTGTACTCAAGGCCGTACAGTTCCTGCACACGGGCACGGGCCAGATAGTCTACCAGACAGTGGTACACATTCACGCTGTGTTCACACAGGCCGCCCTCGTAGGCGCTGTGATAGCGGGCGGAGGCGGGGGCGGTGAAAAAATCACTCTTGTTTTCCAGATAGTCCAGCAGGGCATCGGCACCGGGGCGGGTGATATTCTGCTTAAAGATTTCAATGAATTCTTCCTTTACGGACATGGGTATGCCCTCCTTTAATATATAAGGTGGTTCTATGTTCACAGTATAGCACAACAAAAGTCCGAAAACCAGTACCCACAGGAAAGACTTGTGCCTGTTTTTTGCTGAAAACACAAGGGGTTGTATAGGAAAAAGTTTTTATAAAATATTTTTAAAAAATGCTTGACACACACGGGAGAGTGTAGTATCATAGCCAAGCGCCTGTATGGGCGTAGTCTGCGATGATGCGGGAGATTGCTCAGAAATGAGGTAACTTCCGCGGAGTATGTCCGTGAATCGGGCGGCTGAGGAATGTCTGTGCACGCGTATATCGCCAAGCAGAAAGAACCGGCCGGCTTATGTTGCGCCGGTTTTCATTCTGGCCTGGAGTGATACGCACGAAACAGTGGACAGGCAGATTTCTCACCGTACGAAGCGTGGCAAGACAACAAAAACGTCACTTCGTATGTAATTAAGGAGGAAACAACCCATGGCTCAGAAAGAAATGATCCGCATTCGCCTGAAGGCCTACGACCATCAGCTTATCGACCAGTCCGCTGAGAAGATCGTCGAGACCGCCAAGCGCACCGGCGCTACCGTGTCCGGTCCCATTCCCCTGCCCACCAAGAAGGAAGTCGTCACCATCCTGCGCGCTGTCCATAAGTATAAGGACTCCCGCGAGCAGTTTGAGCGCCGCACCCACAAGCGCCTGATCGACGTCATTAAGCCCTCCCCCAAGACTGTGGAGGCTCTGATGTCTCTGGAGCTGCCCGCCGGTGTGGACATCGAAATCAAGCTGTAATTGGTGCCTTTTTCCGTTATGCTTCGTTGCGCCGCCTGGTCGTACACGCGGTACTGCCTGCACCGGCGCGCCTCGCCTAACGAAAAAATTCACACAATTATATAATGTAGTTTGATTTCACTTAACTTTGTGTACCCGCAGTCCACCGCTGATTGAGGTGGACGGGTCATGTTGCCGTAGCAATGACAGCCAATGGTCAACTACGCCAACCAATAACCTTATAATAGGAGGAAACAAGTCAATGGAAAAGGCAATCATCGGCAAGAAGATCGGTATGACCCAGATCTTCAACGAGGCCGGCCATGCCGTTCCCGTGACCGTCATCCAGGCCGGACCCTGCACCGTGGTGCAGAAGAAGACCAAGGAGAAGGACGGCTACGAGGCGGTGCAGCTGGGCTTCGAGACCATCCCCGAGCGCAAGCTCACCAAGCCTGAGCTGGGCCATCAGAAGAAGGCCGGCATCAGCGAGTTCAAGAAGGTCCTGAAGGAGTTCGCTCTGGACGGTTCCAAGTACGAGATCGGCGATCAGCTCACCGCTGAGGTCTTCGCCGAGGGCGACCGTGTTGACGTGACCGGCATCAGCAAGGGCCACGGTGTCCAGGGCGTTGTCAAGCGCCACGGCGCCGCTATCAAGCGCATGACCCACGGCGGCGGCCCTGTCCACCGTCATCAGGGCTCTCTGGGCGCGGGCACCACTCCCGGCCACATCTTCAAGGGCCGTGACGGCGCCGGTCAGATGGGCAACGAGCAGGTCACCGTCCTGAACCTGGACGTGGTCAAGGTTGATTCCGAGCTGGGCATCATCGCCGTGCGCGGTGCGATCCCTGGCCCCAAGGGCGGCGTGGTATTCGTCCACAACTCCGTGATCAACGTCAAGGAGAAGGGCGCTGCCGCCGGCATCAGCAACAACCCGCAGAAGGCTTCCGCCCGCGTCAATCCCCAGAAGGCTTCCGCCCGCAACAAGTAAGGAAAGGAGAGTATGAATCATGCCTAAAGCAAATGTGTTTAACATGGCCGGCCAGCAGGTCGGTGAGATCGAGCTCTCCGAGGCCATCTTCGGTATTGAGCCCAATCAGGTGGTTGTTCACGAGGTCGTCAAGAATCATCTGGCCAACTGCCGTCAGGGCACTCAGTCCGCTCTGACCCGCGCCGAAGTTTCCGGCGGCGGCAAGAAGCCCTGGCGTCAGAAGGGCACCGGTCACGCCCGTCAGGGTTCCACCCGCGCTCCCCAGTGGACTCACGGCGGTATCGTGTTCGCTCCCAAGCCCCGCGATTACAGCTACTCCCTGAACAAGAAGGTCAAGCGCCTGGCGCTGAAGTCCGCCCTGTCCGACAAGGCTGCCAACGGCAACATCGTCGTGGTGGACGGCCTGAAGATGGACTCCATCAAGACCAAGACCATGAAGGGCCTGCTGGACGCCATGAGCGTCACCAAGTCCGTGGTCATCACCGCCGAGCAGGACGAGATCGTCATCAAGTCCGCCCGCAACATCCCTGGCGTGGTCACCACCACTGCCAAGATTCTCAGCGTCTATGACATCGTCAACGCCAAGCAGCTGGTCATTGACAAGGCTGCCCTGGCTATCATCGAGGAGGTGTTCGCGTAATGACTAAGGCTTATGATATTATCAAGCGCCCCATCATCACCGAACAGTCCATGGAGCAGACTGAGATGAAGCGCTACACCTTCGAGGTTGCCAAGACTGCCAACAAGATCGAGATCGCCAAGGCGATCGAGGAGGTCTTCGGGGTCAAGGTCGCCAAGGTCAACACCCTGAACGTGCAGGGCAAGATGAAGCGCCTGGGTGCCCAGCCTGCCGGCCGCCGCGCCAGCTGGAAAAAGGCTATCGTCACCCTGACCGCCGATTCCAAGTCCATCGAGCTCTTCGAGGGCATGGTGTAAGGGAGGTAAAGAGAAATGTCCATCAAGACCTACAGACCTACTACGCCGGCCCGCCGCCACATGACCGTGTCCGGCTTCGACGGCGTCGACAAGCACGCGACTCCTGAGAAGAGCCTCGTTGAGGTTCTCAAGAAGAAGTCCGGCCGCAACAACTACGGCCGCATCACCGTCCGCCACCAGGGCGGCGGCA
>JAZSJB010000023.1:0-11868 GCA_045534105.1 Lawsonibacter sp.
TACGCTACCAATACCCAAGTGGTGGATTTTCAGGTCACGGAGTACTCCAAGTCTGGCAACGTGCTGACCATGAAGTTCACCTATGCCAACGGAAAGAGCAATACCTTTGCCAGCTCAAACAGCAGTTGGCTGCGCAATAAGCTTGGCTGCCGCTCCATACATTTCACGGTAAACGGAGCAGGTGAGGTACTGGATGGGGTATGCGCAGTCAATGACGGCCTGGGAGAGAGCATCGACGATTTTTCCGGCCTGTACGCCATAAACGGGGAAGGGGAACTGGTTCAGCTGACCCAGAGTGTACCCTATATCATTGACGGGGCAGGCGAGATCACCTCTGCCGGACAGTCCTCCACCATTCCTGAGGGTACGTTTGTGGTCAACGGCACTGGCTGGGGCCACAACGTAGGGTACAGCCAGTGGGGGGGCTACGCCATGGCTAAGCAGGGCTATACCTGTGAAGAAATCCTGGAATTCTATTTTACCGGCGTGGAAGTCGGTGTGAAGCAGAGTGATAACATTGAAAACATCTGATTTTAATTTTGAATTGCCGGAAGAGTTGATCGCGCAGACCCCTCTGGAACGGAGGGATGCCTCCCGGCTTTTGACGCTGAACAAACAGACCGGGCAGACCGGGCATCATCATTTCTATGATATTTTGGATATGCTGCAGCCCGGAGATTGCCTTGTGCTCAATAATTCCAGAGTACTGCCTGCCCGACTGATCGGCCGGCGGGAAACCGGTGGTGCCTGTGAGGTGCTGCTGCTCATTGACCGGGGCGAGAACGTGTGGGAGTGTCTTGTGCGTCCGGGCCGCAAGCTGAAGCCCGGGGCAAAGGTCGTCTTTGGAGATGGCGAGCTGATCGGTGAGGTCATGGCTGAAGTGGAGGGAGGAAACCGACTGGTTCGTTTCTCCTACGAAGGGATTTTCCTGGAGGTGCTGGAGCGCCTTGGTCGTATGCCGCTGCCGCCCTATATCAAAGCAGAACTGCAGGAGTCTGAACGCTACCAGACCGTATACTCCAAAGTCACCGGATCTGCCGCAGCCCCCACAGCGGGCTTACATTTTACGCCGGAACTGATGTCTGCGCTGACGGAAAAAGGTGTAAAGCTTTGCTACGTTACACTTCATGTGGGACTTGGCACGTTCCGGCCTGTTAAGGCGGAAGAAATCACAGACCACGAAATGCATTCAGAGTACTGTGTTATCCCACAGGAAACTGCGGACACCATCAACGAAACCAAGCGAAATGGTGGCAGAGTCATTTGTGTGGGTACCACATCCTGTCGAACTATTGAGAGCTGGGCAGGGGAGGACGGCACGATGAGTGCAAGTGCCGGATGGACCAGTATTTTTATTTATCCGGGCTATCGATTTAAGGTGCTGGACGGGCTGATCACTAACTTTCATCTGCCGGAATCTACACTGATTATGCTGGTGTCCGCTCTGGCAGGACGGGAGAACGTGCTTGCCGCCTATCACGAGGCGGTGGAGGAGAAGTACCGCTTCTTCTCGTTTGGTGATGCTATGTTTATTTCCTGAGAGGAGTAACTGCTGTGTTTGAAGTGCTGAGAACCCAGGGCAAAACTCGCAGAGGGCGCTTTGTCTGCGCCCACGGTGAGGTGCAGACCCCGGTTTTTATGAATGTTGGTACTCAGGGTGCCATTAAGGGAGCTGTATCCGCCCATGATTTGAAAGAGATCGGCTGTCAGGTGGAGCTGTCCAATACTTACCACCTGCATCTGCGGCCTACAGACAGCGTGGTGCGTCAGATGGGTGGGTTGCATAAGTTTATGGACTGGGACGGCCCGATTCTTACCGACAGCGGCGGCTTCCAGGTGTTCTCTCTGTCCGGCCTGCGCAAGATCACCGAAGAGGGCGTTACATTTGCCTCGCATATTGATGGGCATCGGATCTTTATGGGGCCTGAGGAGTCCATGCAGATCCAGTCCAATCTGGGCAGTGATATTGCCATGGCTTTTGACGAGTGTGTGGAGAATCCCTCGCCCTATGAATATGTGAAAGCTTCCTGTGAACGTACTGTGCGCTGGTTGGAGCGTTGCAAACAGGAGCACGACAGGCTGAATTCCTTGCCAGATACCGTTAACCCGAAGCAGATGCTGTTTGGCATCAATCAGGGCGGCACATACCCTGATCTGCGAGTTTGGAACATGATCGAGACTGCCAAAATCGACTGCGACGGCTATGCCATTGGCGGTCTGGCGGTGGGTGAGCCGGCTGAGGTGATGTACCAGATCATTGACGCAGTAGAGCCTTACATGCCTAAGGATAAGCCCCGTTATCTCATGGGTGTTGGAACTCCGTCCAATATTATCGAAGGTGTGGCCCGTGGGGTAGACTTTTTTGACTGTGTCATGCCGGCCAGAAACGCCCGCCATGGCAAGTTGTTTACCTGGGAAGGCACCATCAATATCAAGAATGAGAAATATAAGCTGGACGAACGCCCCATCAGCCAAAGCTGCGGGTGCCCTGCCTGTCGCTCATTCTCTCGCGCCTACATCCGGCATCTACTCAACGCTGGCGAGATGCTGGCCCTGCGTCTTGCGGTGCTGCACAACCTTTATTTCTACAATGATCTTATGGCGCGCATTCGTCAGGCTATCGATGAGGACCGCTTTGATGCGTTTAGAGCGGAATACTCCGAAAAGCTGGGAAAGCCTGCCGTCTGATTTGTGAAAAGGACTTGCAAAACAGGGAAAAGGCGGATATAATACATCTTAACGTGTCTTTGTTCTGGCAATTTAATATTTATCTGGAGGAACTGTATTATGGAAGGTATGTTAATGATCGTAGTCATGTTCGCGGCGATGTATTTCTTTATGATTCGTCCCGAGAACAAGAAGCGTAAAGCTGCTGAGGCGATGCGCAGCTCTTTGGCTGTTGGTGATGTGATCACTACCATTGGTGGTATCGTTGGCGCCATCTGTGCCGTGAAGGAGAACACCATCGTCATTGAGACCGGCGCTGACCGCGTTCGCATCGAGTTCACCAAGTGGGCTGTGTCCTCCAAGGGCGCGGAGACCGTCGCTCAGTAAGCACGCAGACATGTTTTGCACCCTCCCCGCATAACATTCTCTAAACGGGAATGCGGGGAGGGTGCTTTTTTATGACCAAAACAAGGGAAAAGAAAAGGGAAAAAGCCGGACAGGGGACGGGTTGGCTGGATGGCGTGCTGGATCTGTTGCGGGGCGGTGCTCTTGGCGCGGCCTGTGCCATTGCTGTTTTGGCGGTGAGTGCGGCACTGATTTATTTCGGGATTATAAGCACCAATAGAACGCAAGGCGCTGTGGTCGCTGCCTGTCTGCTGGGGGGACTTATGGGTGGAGTGTTTTCGGTCGGGCACCGGAAAAGCGCACCTTTGCCCACAGGGCTTGGGGCAGGGGGGATTTTGTTCCTGTTATTGCTGACGGCAGGAGTCCTCGTGTACGATGCACCTGTTGCTCTGGAGTCAAGTGGCGTAGTGGCCGGTGCCTGCCTGTGTGGGGGAGGACTGGCTGGGGTGCTTGGCAGTAAGACAAAACGAAAAAAACGAAAGTAAGTCGGAATGGTGGGGGGTATACAGATAGTAATTATACAAAACGTCATCAAAAGCACCCCTGCTCTCCTATATTTTGATACGAGGGGCAGGGGGCGTTTCAACATATTGAAGCGGGTGCTGGTACTGTTGCGTGCCGCGTCGCTTGGGTTTACATAATTATGTTGACATAAAGTATTGACATAACGAACAAAAATTGCCAAAATAAAAGAAAGCACTTGCTTTTGGTTTTTTTCTTCATTATATTATTCTTACAAAGTCGATCCGGTGCCGTGTGCCGCGTGCGTTGGATGGTCTATTTTTTTCCGCCCTTTCATAGAATTTTCCGAGGTGAACTTCATGGGCAGACGAAAAAAATGGAAGGTGGGCCTGTTGTCCGGACAGGCTGCTGCTTTGTTGCTGCTGGGCGTCCTTTTTTTTGCCGGCAGTATAGCCGGCTGTGTGGCTGCGGGGCGGATCGATGATCCGTCCGGTGCGTTGCTGGCTTATATGCGCGGCTACATTGAACTATTGACTGAAAACGGCGGTGCTGCGCACGTTTGGAATGTACTGTGGGAGAGTGGGCGTTTTCCTCTGGCTGCGGTTGGGCTGAGCCTGACAGCTTTGGGCGTGGTGGGACTTCCGGTTCTGTTTACGGTTCGGGGCTTTTTATTGTGCTATGCTGTCTGCGTGTTTTATCGGATGCTTGGTCCGGCTGGGCTTTTGTCCGGTTTTTTCCTGTTTGGCCTTTCCGCCCTGATCTGGATGCCGGTTTTATTTCAGCTTGGTGTGCGTGGGCTGTTGGGGTCTTATGGCCTTTTGCGACGCGCCATGGGGGATGGACGCTATCCGCTGCGCTACGATGGTGGATATTTTGCCTGCTGCGGTATCTGCGCGGTGGCGGTATGTCTGTGTACTGCGATAGAATGTTTGGCGGTACCGGCACTTTTAAAAGGAATTTCCGGGGTGTTTTTCACCGGATAAAGGGAGAGTATTATGAATCTGCTGCGGGTGTACGAGGAGTACCTGACAACTGAAAAGAAAGCGTCTGCCAACACGGTCAGCTCCTACATGCGCGATGTACAGCAGTTTGCTGGGGCTATGGAAATGCTGGAGATCCCTTTGACTGAAGTGCTGCCCGGAGATGTGGAGCGCTATGCCCAGGCTCTGGTCAACAAGGGTAAGTCTGCGGCCACGGTGACACGGGCCATGGCTTCGGTCAAGTCCTTCTATGCCTGTTTACAGAAAACGGGCTACGCAGGCAGCAATCCTGCACGGGGCGTGACCACCACCAAGGTAGAACGAAAGCTGCCCCAGGTTCTTACCGGAAAAGAGGTGGAGCTGTTTCTGGAACAGCCCTCCTGTACTGACCTGAAGGGTTACCGCGACCGAGCCATGCTGGAATTGCTTTATGCCACGGGCATCCGGGTCAGCGAATTGATCGGCCTGGGGATAGGCGATGTCAATCTGGGTGGCGGCTTCCTGCGCTGTACCAGCAAGGGAAAAGAACGTATCATCCCCCTGTATCCTGCCGCTGTGCGGGCGCTGAATGACTATGTAAAAAAGATTCGTCCCCAATTGGTGGATGACCCGGAGCAGACTGCGCTGTTTGTTAACATGAATGGCGAGCCAATGTCACGTCAGGGATTCTGGAAACTGGTAAAGTATTATCAGGAAAAGGCGGGAATACATAAGGAAATTACACCGCACACGCTGCGCCATTCCTTTGCGGCCCATCTGCTGGAGAATGGTGCGGATTTGCATTCCATTCAGGAAATGTTGGGCCATGCGGATATCTCCTCTACCCAGATCTACTCCCAGTTGGTCAATCAAAAAATTAAAAGCGTTTACAATAAAGCTCATCCCAGAGCATAAAAAATCACGAACCGTATCGGTTCGGGATTTTTCTTTTACTTGGTGGCGATGGCCTCAATTTCAATCTTTGCTCCGGCGGGGAGGGCGGCAACCTGGAAGCAGGATCGAGCCGGAGGATTGGAAGGGAAGCGGGTAGCGTAGATGGCGTTGACTGTGGCAAAATCACCCAGGTCGGCAAGGAAGATGGTTGTTTTGACCACATTGGAAAAAGTCATTTCATTGGCGGCCAGGACCGCTTCCAGATTCTTCAGCGCCTGCTCGGTCTGTGCCTCGATATTCTCACCAGCCAGCTTTCCGGTGGCGGGATCCATACCCAACTGACCGGATGTAAACAGCAGATCGCCCGCAGCTACAGCGTGGGAGTAAGGACCAAGTGCGGCGGGAGCGTTGGCGGCAGTGATGATTTTTTTCATGTGAGTACACCATCCTTCGAGTTGTATTGAGTTGATTATAATTTGGCATGAGCTGGAATGCAAGGCTCAAAGTGTTTTTTCAAGGCAGACAAGGCGTACCCCTTCGATACCGTTGAATACGCAGGGAACAATAGAAACCTCGGCATAGCCCAGCTTTTTGTAGAGGGTGCGGGCAGCAGTGTTGCGCTCGTTAGTGTCCATGCGTAGGAACGGGCAGTTGTGCCGTGCGGCATATTCTTCATAAAAATCCACGAAGCGGGTGCCGCAACCTGTTCCGGCCACATTAGGTGATACCACAAGTGTATGAAGTACCATCACTTTATGTGGTGGGACGTGCTGTGACCAGCGTGCTTCGGTATATTCCGCGCCCTGCATCTGATTGATTCTGGCGGTGGCGATGACCTGCCCGTCTTCTTCCATTACAAACAAATCACCTGCGCGGATGGCTTCTTCTGCAGTGGCACGGGTTGGGTAAATGGAGCGCATCCATCCGGTGGTGGAAAGCCCGGATTCTTCCCGGTCATGGATGGAATCATAAATGGAAACGACCGCATCCAGATCGGTCAGCGTTGCGTTGCGGATCAAGCATATCACCTCAAAAATGATTTTATCACAGAACAGGGGGGAAGCAAAGTGGATTTTCCTTGCGTGCGGGTGGAAATCGTGATAAAATTTAAAAGATAAAAAACGGAGGGCCCATATGGTCATTTTAGGAATTGACCCGGGTGTTGCCACCATCGGTTTTGGCGTGGTGCGTGCCGAGCGGGGAAAAAATACGCTGCAGCAGTACGGCGTCATAACCACCCCGGCGGGCATCCCTCTGTCCCAGCGTCTGGTGCAGATTTCTGAGGACATGGAACAGCTGATCCGTCAGTTCAAGCCGGATGAGATGGCGGTGGAGGAGCTGTTCTTCTCCAAGAATATCACCACTGGCATCGCCGTGGCCCACGGCCGCGGAGTTATTCTGCTGGCGGCGGAAAAATTGGGCGTGCCCGTATTCGAGTACACCCCCATGCAGGTCAAGCAGGCGGTGGTGGGCTACGGAGCGGCCCAGAAGCGGCAGGTCATGCTTATGACCCAGCGGCTGCTGGGAATGAAAGAAGTGCCCAGGCCTGACGATGCGGCGGACGCGCTGGCTATCGCCATCTGCCACAGCCGGTCGGCGACCTCGCTGATGAATACTGAGCGGGTCTTTGACGCCAACAAATACAACACAAGATAATTTTTGGGGGAATTCCCATGTTCTATTATGTGAGCGGAACAGTGGCCCATATGGGTCCCTATTTGGCTGTGATCGACTGTGGCGGCGTGGGCTATGCCTGCCGTACCACCAACACCACCCAGGCTCAGCTGCGGGTGGGGGAGAAGGGTAAGCTGTATACTTATCTCAACGTGCGCGAGGATGCCATGGAGCTGTACGGATTTGCCACGCAGGAGGAGCTGAACTTGTTTGAACTGCTCCTGTCCGTCTCCGGTGTAGGCCCAAAAGCGGCTTTGTCCATTTTGTCTGCCAGCACCCCGGCCAATCTGGCCCTGTCCATCATCACCGGGGATGAAAAGGCGTTGACCTGCGCCCCCGGCATTGGAAAGAAGATCGCCCAGCGTGTCATTCTGGAGCTGAAGGACAAGTTGGCCAAGGGTCAGACCATCAGCAGGGGAGAGGCCTACGGCGGCACGGGTGTTACGGTCATTCCGGAAAACAAACTGTCTGAAGCCACCGCCGCTCTGGCCGTTCTGGGCTACTCTCAGGGCGAGATCGGCGCGGCCCTCAAGGGCATAGACATGGACAGCCTGACTCTGGAACAGATCATTAAGGAAGCCCTGAAGAAGATGATGAAGGGATGATCGCCTGTGGCAAAGTTTGAATGTACCCTGCGCGGTGATTTCGATGATACCCTGCGCTATTTCCATGACGGTATTCTGAGCGGCAGTATGTCCGCAAGCTACGAGGACGAGAGCTATACCATGTTCGCCGGGGTACGCTGCTGCGTCCGGGTGTATGAGCGGTACAGCTTTTCCGGCAGCAACCGCCTTTCCCTGACTATGACACTGGTAGGGGATGGGGAGGACCTGCATTTGTCCGCCATCACCTCCGGCGGCAGTCAGGGTATGCTCTTTAAATTCAATACCTTGGGTGAACATAGCTTTTTGGACAGTTTCCGGGAACTGGTGGAGCGGTATCCGGGCTGAGCCCGAACGCAAAGAAGACAGGAAGTGACCCTATGGCCATTGATTTTTCCAACCCTGAATTTGATAACGAAGAATTCCAGCCCCTTGTGACCACCTCTCTGACCCGGGAGGACGAGGGGGAATATTCTCTGCGCCCCAAGACCCTGCGTGAATATATCGGTCAGGAGAAGGCCAAGGGCAATCTGGAGGTCTTTATCCAGGCGGCCAAAATGCGTAAGGAGCCGCTGGACCATGTGCTCCTCCATGGCCCTCCCGGTCTGGGCAAGACCACCCTCAGCGGCATCATTGCCAATGAGATGGGGGTCAACATCCGCATCACCTCCGGTCCGGCTATTGAAAAGGCCGGGGATCTGGCGGCCCTGCTGACCAATTTGCAGGAGAACGACATTCTGTTCGTGGACGAGATCCATCGGCTCAACCGCTCGGTGGAGGAGATCCTCTACCCAGCCATGGAGGACTACGCCATCGACATCATCATCGGCAAAGGCCCTTCCGCTAACTCCGTGCGGCTGGATCTGCCGCGATTCACCCTGATTGGTGCCACCACCCGGGCTGGACAGCTGTCCGCGCCCCTGCGGGACCGCTTTGGTGTGACCCTGCGGCTGGAACTGTACACCCCAGATGAACTGGCGCAGATCGTCATCCGATCTGCTGGCATTCTGGAAGTGCCCATTGAATACGATGGTGCTATGGAGATCGCTCGCCGTTCCCGTGGCACGCCCCGTATCGCCAACCGTATGCTGCGAAGAGTGCGCGACTTCGCGCAGGTAAAAGCGGGTGGTGTTATTACCAAAGAGGTGGCCAATCAGGCCCTGACCGCGCTGGAGATCGATGATCTGGGCCTTGACTCCATCGACCACCGCATGCTTCACAGTATTATTGAGAACTATAAGGGCGGTCCGGTGGGTCTTGAGACTCTGTCCGCTACGATCAATGAAGAAGCGGTTACGTTGGAAGATGTTTACGAGCCGTACCTGATGCAGCTGGGTTTCCTTACCCGCACCCCCAGAGGGCGCTGTGTCACCGCCAAGGCCTATCAACATTTGGGACTTTCTGTTCCCGGCGAAAAGTGCGACTGCCCGGAGCAGCTGACATTTTAATAACAAATTATAAACTTTAATTTAGAGGTGTTTTCTATGGGTAAACTGTTTGGAACTGACGGTATTCGCGGCGTGGTCAACGCCGGACTGGACGCGGATCTGGCCTACAAGGTGGGTCTGGCTGCCGCTCAGGTACTGGCCAAAAACAAAAAAGAAGGGGAGAAGCCCCTTGTTACCATCGGCAAGGACACCCGTATTTCCGGTGACCTGCTCAAGGGTTCTCTCATCGCCGGTCTGTGTACCGCGGGTGCGGACGTAATGGATCTGGGCACTCTGCCCACTCCGGGCGTAGCGTGGGTCACTGTGGATGCTGAGGCGGACGCGGGCATCGTCATCTCTGCCAGCCACAACCCCTTTGAGCACAACGGTATCAAGATCTTCAACGGCAAGGGCTACAAGCTGTCCGACGAGCTGGAGGAAAAGATCGAGGAGATCGTTCTGTTTGGCCACAACAATGTCCCTATGAAGACCCACGGCGAGATCGGCAAGGTCAGCTATGTGGCTCCCAAGGCCTCCGAGGACTACATTGACCATCTGGAATCCAGCGTGGACTCCACGCTGGGCGGTTTGCGCATTCTGGTTGACTGTGCCAACGGCGCTGCCTCAGCCACGGCTACACGGCTCTTTGGCCGCTTCTCTAAGCTGCGCACGGACGTGATCAACGCCGACCCCGACGGTGTGAATATTAACACCAAGTGCGGCTCTACTCACATTGACGCTCTGGCCGCTATGGTCAAGGCGGGCGGCTATGATATGGGTATCGCTTTCGACGGCGATGCGGACCGCTGCCTTGCGGTGGATGAGCTGGGTAACTTGATCGACGGTGATCAAATCATAGCCGCCTGCGGTCTGAATATGAAGAAGAAGGGCAAGCTGCCCGGTGATACCATCGTGGCCACTGTTATGTCCAATCTTGGCCTGCATGTGTGGTCCAAGGAAAACGGTCTGAATGTGGTTTGTACCGATGTGGGCGACCGCCACGTGCTTGAGCATATGCTGGAGCATGGCTTTGATATCGGCGGCGAGCAGTCCGGTCACATGATCTTCCGTGAGTTTGCCACCACCGGCGACGGTCAGCTGACAGCGCTGCAGATGCTTGCCCTGCTCAAGGAGAGCGAAAAAAAGGCCAGTGAGCTGTTCGGCGCCTGCCCCCGTTATCCCCAAACTCTGATCAACGTGCCCGTGGCGGACAATGACGCCAAGAAGGCTATCATGGCCAGTGACAAGCTGCGGGACGTGGTGAAGCAGGAGGAGGAAGCCCTGGCCGGAAAGGGCCGCATTCTGGTTCGTGCTTCCGGTACAGAAGCTCTCATGCGTGTTATGGTAGAGGCAGAAAGCGAACAGATCGCCCAGAACTGCGCCCAACGATTGGCCGACCTTGTGAAAACGCTCTGATTTCAATAAAAAAAGCTAAAAAGAGGCGTTTTTTAAGAAGTTACCAAACTTTTTCAAGAAATCTCTTGACAAAACGTACAGCATTCATTAAACTATTTTAGGAGTGTAAGCATGAGAAACGACCAACGGGACCTCCACCAGCTTCCCGATGAGCAGCTTTGCGTACTTGCTGCGCAGGGCAGTGCCGAAGCGGAAGATATGTTGGTAACCCGCTATTCCCGGTTGGTCCGCGCCTGTGCCCGCCCTCTCTTTTTAGCTGGCGGTGACAGCGAGGACCTGATCCAGGAGGGAATGGTCGGTTTGCTCCACGGGATCCGAACCTATGACCCCAAGCGACTGGCTCTGTTCCGCACCTATGCCGAGCTGTGCGTGCGCAGTCGGCTCATCTCCGCTGTGCGGGCGGCGGGCCGGGACAAACACGCTCCCTTAAACAACTATATCTCATTCGAAACCCCTCTGTTTGACACGGCTGCAGGATATTGTTCCACCCAAAGGGATAATCCGGAAGATGTGATCATTGACAGGGAGGACTGGAAGGAGCGGATATCCGCCCTGAAAGACCAACTGTCCGGGTTCGAAGCAAAGATCCTCCAGCTGTACCTCAGCGGCCTGTCCTACAGCGAGATTGCTCAACAGGCCGGCAGACCGGCCAAGTCGGTGGACAACGCGGTCCAGCGTATCCGGCGCAAAGTTGCGCGCCAACTTACTTCCGGCGACATCAGCTACGGCTGATCGCAAATATTAAACTGTCCCAGCATATTCGGTATATTCCGGGCCTGGGCAACAAGTCAAAGAGAGGGAAAACACATGTACGAAGACAAGACTTTGGTATGCAAGGAATGCGGCAGCGAGTTCGTGTTCACTGCCGGCGAGCAGGAGTTCTACGCTGAGCGCGGCTTCCAGAACGAGCCCCAGCGCTGCAAGGCCTGCCGCGACGCTCGCAAGAACGCCGCCCGTGGCCCCCGCGAGTATTTCACTGCTACCTGCGCCGCTTGCGGCGGTGAGGCTAAGGTTCCCTTCGAGCCCAAGTCCGATCGCCCCGTGTACTGCAGCGACTGCTTCGCTAAGATGCGCGAGCAGGGCTAATCCAGCCAAAGTAAAAGGACGTCCGTTTGGGCGTCCTTTTTCTTTTTATGCAGGAAGCTAAACTTTTATTTCTATGTTGAAAAAAGCGAAAGCATGGGTTATAATAACCTCACAATCTCAGATTTGGAGGAAATTCAAATGACCATTACCAAAGATACCATTATCGGTGATATCCTGACCATCGCCCCTCAGACCGCTCCTATCTTCCTGTCCATCGGCATGCACTGCCTGGGCTGTCCTGCCTCCCGAGGCGAGACTGTGGAAGTCGGAGGCCAA
>JAZSJB010000032.1:0-13205 GCA_045534105.1 Lawsonibacter sp.
CCCGCAAGGGCGGCAATGTCAACCTGGATAAGTATGACGAGCGTCTGGAGACCTTTACCGACCAGCGTCAGCAGGACCGGGGCGGCAAGCAGAAGTTCCAGAACCGGAATAATAAGGGCCGTCAGCAGGGCAACTTCGGCAACAAGCGCAAGCAGGAGGAGGCGGAGAAGCTGCGCCGCCTGCAGCTTGAAATCGCCAAGAAGAACCCCCTCACCGTTAAGATCCCCGACGAGATCGCTGTGGGTGAGCTGGCCAGCCGCATGAAAAAGACCGGCGCTGAGGTGGTCAAGTGCCTGATGAAAAACGGCGTCATGGCCTCCCTGAGCCAGCTCATCGACTTTGACACCGCTGCCTTCGTGGCCGAGGAACTGGGCTGTAAGGTGGAAAAAGAAGTCATCATCACCATCGAGGAAAAGCTCATCGATGTGTCCGAGGACAAGGAAGAGGATCTGGTCACCCGCGCCCCCGTTGTGGTGGTCATGGGCCATGTAGACCACGGCAAGACCTCTCTGCTGGACTATATCCGCAATGCCAATGTGGTCTCTGGCGAAGCCGGCGGCATCACCCAGCATATCGGTGCCTATCAGGTGGAGGTGGACGGCAAGCCCATCACCTTCCTGGATACCCCCGGCCACGAGGCCTTTACCGCCATGCGTGCCCGCGGTGCCATGATCACCGACGTGGCCATCCTGGTTGTGGCCGCCGACGACGGTATCATGCCTCAGACTGTGGAGTCTATCAACCACGCCAAGGCCGCCGAGATCCCCCTGATTGTTGCCATCAACAAGATGGATAAGCCCACCGCCAACCCCGACCGCATCATGCAGCAGCTCACTGAGTACGAGCTGGTGCCCGAGGAGTGGGGCGGCGATACCATCATCTGCCCCATCTCTGCCAAGACCGGTATGGGCATTGACAACCTGCTGGACATGGTCACCCTGACCGCCGAGATGCGCGAGCTGAAGGCCAACCCCAACCGCACCGCTCACGGCGCGGTTATCGAGGCCCGACTGGACAAGGGCCGCGGCCCCGTTGCCACCCTGCTGGTGCAGAACGGCACCCTGAAGCAGGGCGATGTGATCATCGCCGGCACCGCTGTGGGCCGTGTGCGCGCCATGACCGATGCCAAGGGCCAGAAGCTGACCGAGGCCGGCCCCTCCGTCCCCGTGGAGATCATCGGTATGGTCGAGGTGCCCGGCGCGGGCGAGGACTTCCACGCCGTTGACGATGAGCGCATGGCCCGCGAACTGGTGGAGCAGCGCAAGCACGAGCAGAAGGCCGCTGCCAACAACAACGTAGGCAAGGTCACGCTGGAGGATCTGTTCAGCCAGATCCAGGCCGGCGAGATGAAGAACCTGAACGTCATTGTCAAGGCCGACGTTCAGGGCTCTGCCGAAGCTGTGAAGGCCTCTCTGGAAAAGCTGACCAACGAAGAGGTCCGCGTGCGCGTGATTCACTGTGCCGTTGGTGCCATCAACGAGTCCGACGTCACTCTGGCCGCCACCGCCGGCGCTATCATCGTGGGCTTCAACGTCCGGCCCGACGCCAACGCCAAGGAGACCTCCGCCCGTCTGGACGTGGATATGCGGATGTACCGCGTCATCTACGACGCCATCAACGAGATCGAAGCCGCCATGAAGGGTATGCTGGCTCCCAAGGTCAAGGAAGTGGAGCTGGGCCGTGCCGAGGTGCGCAACGTGTTCCGCATCACCAATGTTGGCATGGTGGCCGGCTGCTACGTAGTGGACGGCAAAATGCAGCGCAACGCCCAGATGCGGCTGCTGCGTGACAACATCGTCATTTACGACGGTGCCATCGCCTCCCTGCAGCGCTTCAAGGACAGCGTGAAAGAGGTCGCCGCCGGCTACGAATGCGGTATTACGTTTGAGAAGTTCCAGGATATCAAGGAAGGCGATGTCATCGAAGCCTTCATTATGGAGCAGATTGAAGTGTAAAGTTAATATCCAGTACAACCACCGATGGGGCGGGCGTTTCGCCCGCCCCATCTTGCTTTAAAGGAGAATCTATATGGCAAGCAACCGTATCGGACGCATCAATGAGGAAATTCAGCGTGAGCTGTCCACCCTCATCCGCAGTGTAAAAGATCCCCGGGTCACCGGCATGATCTCCGTCACCGCCGTGGACACCACCCCGGACCTAAAGTTCGCCAAGATCTATATCAGCGTGCTGGACAAGAGTGACTGCACCCAGGTGCTCAAGGGCCTCAAGTCCGCTTCCGGCTGGCTGCGCCGGGAATTGGGTCACTCCCTGAATCTGCGCTACACCCCGGAACTGACCTTTGTCCGGGATGACTCCATCGACCAGGGTGCCCACATTCTGGACTTGCTGAGAAACCCCGATGTTGTCAAGCCCGCCAACCCTGCCAACGCCGATATCATTCTGGAGGACTGACCATGGCCAAGCTGAATTACGAGCAGGCCGCCGCATGGCTGTTGGAACGGGACAATTTTCTTGTTCTGACCCATGTGCGGCCGGACGGGGACACCGTGGGCTGCGCCGCCGGTCTGTGCCGCGCCCTGCGGGAACAGGGCAAAACCGCGTGCATCCTGCCCGACCCCAACACCAGCGGCATTTATCTGCCCTATTTGGAGGGCCTACTGGCCGAGGGCAGCTATGTTCCTGACACGGTGGTGGCGGTGGACATGGCCGCCCGCTCCATGTTCCACGAGGGGGCAAAGCCTTATCTTGACCAAGTGGACTTGACCTTTGATCACCACCCCTCTCAGGAGTTCTATGCCAAAAATACCTGTCTGGATGCCGGTCGGGCCGCCTGCGGCCAGCTGATCTATGACGTGGTGCGCCAGTGGGGTCCTGTCTCCAAAGAGGTCGCCCTGCCCCTGTACGTGGCGGTGTCCACCGACTGCGGCTGCTTCGTGTACAGCAATACCGACGCCGCCTGCCACCGGGTGGCGGCCGACCTGATGGAAACGGGAATCGACTTCTATCCCATCAACCGCAAGCATTTCCGGACCAAATCCCTGAAGCGGCTGCAGCTGGAGAGTATGCTCACCGCCGGAATGCAGATCTTTGACAACGGTGCCATCGCCATGGTGACCCTGACACTGGATATGATCAATTCTGTACAGGCCACAGAGGAGGATCTGGACGACATCTCCGCCTTTGTAGGCCAGATTGAAGGGGTGCGCACCGGCATTACCGTGCGCCAACTGACCCCCGAACGGTGCAAAATCTCTCTGCGCACCGAGCCGGGCGATCTGAACGCCAGCAAGGTCTGCGGACTTTTGGGCGGCGGCGGTCACGCCGCAGCCGCCGGTGCCTCCGTGGACGGCTCCCCGGAAGAGACCCAGCGTGCCATCCTCTCTGCCATCCGGCAGATACAGAACGAAGGATAAGGAGCATGCCTCTATGCCCAATGGCATTATAATTATTGACAAACCTCAGGAATGGACCTCCATGGACGTGTGTGCCAAGCTGCGGGGCATCCTGAAAGAAAAGCGCATCGGTCACGCCGGAACACTGGACCCCATGGCCACCGGCGTGCTGCCCGTCTTTGTGGGCCGCGCCACCCGTGCGGTGGAGTTTGCAGACAAAGGCGAAAAGGAATATGTGGCCGGGCTGAAGCTTGGCCTTGTGACCAACACTCAGGACACCTCCGGCCAAGTGCTGGAGCAACACCCGGCGCAGGTCACACTGGCCCAACTGGAGACTGCGTTGGAACCTTTCCGGGGGGATATCCTGCAAATCCCCCCCATGTTCTCCGCCATCAAGATCAACGGGAAAAAGCTCTATGAACTGGCCCGCAAGGGCCGTGAAGTAGAACGGCCTGCCCGTCCCGTGACCATCCACTCCCTGACTGTGGAAGGGCAAACCGCTCCGGACGAATTTATCCTGCGGGTTCGCTGCTCCAAGGGCACCTATGTGCGCACCCTGTGCCATGATATCGGGACTGCCTTGGGCTGCGGGGGCTGTATGAGCTCCCTGCGGCGCACCATGGCCGCCGGCTTCACCTTGGCTCAGGCCGTTTCGCTGGAACAGGCCATGAATGAGGCTGACCCCACCGGTCTGCTTTTACCTGTGGACACCTATTTTTCAGACCGCCCGGAACTGAAGCTGAACACAGACCTTGAAAAAAAGGTGCGTAATGGCATGACAGTGGTCGCCCCTCAGGTGGTGGATGGCGAATACCGGGTATATGGTGCGGAAAGCGGCGAGTTTCTCGCCCTGTGCCGGGCTGAAAAAGGCAAACTGACTACCATAAAAAGTTTCTTTGAAGTATAACCTGTGTTAGGGAGCGATTTTACTGTGAACACTCTAAAACGTGTCATCGCCCTGGGCTTTTTCGATGGCGTGCACAAGGGTCACGGTGCCCTGCTGCGTCGGGTGGCGGAACGCGCCCAAGCGCTGGATGCCATCCCCACCGCTTTTACCTTTGATACCCACCCGGAAAGCCTGATCCTGAACCGGGCCACTCCCCTGCTGTCCACCACCGCTGACCGGGCCGACCTGATGCACCGGCTGTACGGTATCCAGGACGTGATCGTGGCCCACTATGACCGCGAGATGATGAAAACCCCCTGGGAGTCTTTCATTACAGACTATCTGGTCCAGGACTGCTCCGCCGTACATGTGGTGGCCGGGCACGACTTCCATTTCGGCTACCGGGGCGAGGGCAATCCCGAGCGTCTGAAGCTGAAATGCCGTGAACTGGGTCTCGGCTGTGACATCATCCACCCCGTGCTGCAGGACGGCATCACCGTGTCCTCCACCTATATCCGCACGCTGGTGGCTCAGGGTGAGATGGAGCGCGCCCGCACCTTTCTGGGCCATCCCCACACCCTGAGCGAAACGGTGGCCCACGGGAAGAAACTGGGCAGCACACTGGGCTTCCCCACCGTCAATCTGCACATCCCCGCCGGGGTCGTTGTCCCCGCTCACGGCGTATACGCCACCCGAATCTGGGTAGACGGAACACCCCACATGGCGGTAACCAATGTAGGCAGCCGTCCCACGGTGGACGACGGAGACGCACTGACTGTGGAGGGCTTTTTGCTGGATTTCGAGGGTGACCTGTACGACAAGACGGTCCGGGTAGAGTTTTACAAATTCCTGCGCCCGGAAGAAAAGTTCCCCAGTCTGGACGCTCTGCGTAGCGAGATCATGCGCAACGTAGAACAGACCCGCACCTATTTTCAGTTCGCTGAGCTGTAGTTCCTTGACCATCCAATATCCCAGGAAAGGACGGCCCCGCCTATGGATGTCCATCTGCACCACCATCAGACCCACTTCCGCTATGAAAAGATGTTTCCTGTCCTGTGGGCCTACGCCGCCCTGCTGGCGTTGGCTGGCTTCCTGCTGGACAGCCCGCGGGATATCCTGAACGGTCTTGTGACCATTATCCTGTCTGAAGACGCACTCATCACCGACTATGTCCTCATCGCCGGGCCCGGAGCCGCTCTGGTCAACTCCGCCATCGTTACCGCCATCAGCATTTGTGTGCTCTATGTGGCGGACGATATCCTCAACGGTATGACACTGGTGGTCATCGGTCTCATGTCCGGCTTTTCCCTGTTTGGAAAGAACTTTGTTAATATCTGGCCCATTCTTATTGGCACATGGCTGTACACCAAATACCGCAAAGAGCCTTTCGGCGCCTTCGCCAACATCGGCCTGATGGCAACCGCTCTTTCCCCCATCGTCAGCTATATCGCACTGGACAACGGCTGGGGCCATCCACTGCTGGGCATCGCAGTAGGTATGCTCATCGGCTTCGTCATGCCGCCGCTGGCCGCCTATACTTACCGCATCCAGAACGGCATGAACCTTTACAACGTAGGCTTTGCCTGCGGTCTGCTGGCCTTTATCTTCGTTCCGCTGATGAGCTCGCTGGGCGCCGATCCCACCACCTATTACCGCTGGGCGTCGGGCTATAACATCGTCTTTTCCATTCTGCTGGGCGGACTGTGCCTGATGCTGTTTCTCGGCGGTCTGTTGCTGTCCGGCAAGCCCATTTGGGCGGTGTGGGCGGGCTACCGCCGTCTGCTCCAGACCAGCGGCCGAGCCGCCAGCGACTACCTGCGCATGTTTGGCCACAATGTAGTCATGCTAAACGCCGGGATCAACGGCCTGATCGGTACAACCTTCATTCTGGCCATCGGCGGCGACCTAAACGGCCCCACCATTGGCGGCATCCTGACCATCATGGGCTTTTCCGCCTTTGGCAAGCATACCTTCAACATCCTGCCCATTATGGCCGGCGTGACCTTGGGCGGCGTAGTAATGCACTGGTCTCTGTCCGACCCGGCGGTACAGCTTGCCTGCCTGTTCTGCACCACCTTAGCTCCAGTGTCCGGCTATTTTGGCTGGCCCTACGGCGTGCTGGCAGGCTTTCTGCACTCCTCCGTTGTTCTGTACACCGGCTCCCCAGTGGCAGGCATGAACCTCTATAACAACGGGTTCTCCGGCGGTCTCATAGCCATTGTCCTCTACCCCGCCATTATCGCCATTGCCCGCCGGCGCAAGCCCGTGCTGCAGGAGGAGGATTACTTCGACCAGCTGGAGCACGACGAGCCCATCACACCTCCTGCTCCTCATGAGATCATTGCCGAAGAAAACGAAATTTGACCTTTATCACACTGACATATTTGTCCGGAGGTCGTTATGGAACGCAAAACCTTTCACAATCTGATCCTGCTCATCTCTTATGCCGCCTTTCTGTTTTTGGTCATTCTGCGTCTGGATGACGTGCTGCGCCTGGGCAGGACTCTGCTGCACGCATTCAAGCCCCTTCTGATTGGATTTGCCATCGCCTTCGTACTCAGCCGCCCCTGCACCTTTTTCCGCAGACGTTTTGACACGGTCATCCCCAAAAAGCCCAGACTTGCGCTGGCGTTGGCGGTGCTGTGTTCGTATCTGTCCCTGTTCGTGGTACTCACCCTCATAGTCACCTTTATTGTTCCCCAGCTTTACGGCAGCGTGATGGCGCTGGTGGAGCGAATCAACGCCAATATCCCCACCATGCAGGCGGCAATAAATCAGGTGCTGGACCATCTGAATCTGGACGGTCCGGATCTGACAGCTATGCTTCCCTCTCTCAACGATGTAATCAATGGTGTACTGGATACCCTGTCCTCCGCCCTGCCTCACCTGCTCTCTTTCACGAGCAATCTGCTGTCCAGTACGGTCACCACGGTCACTTCCCTTGTTTTCTCCGTGTATATGCTGGCCGGACATGACCGCCTGGCGGCCCAATGCACCAAGCTCCTGCAAGCCTACACCGCTCCAACCACCGCCTGCACAGTCCGTCAGGTGGCGGCGCTGACCTCCGGCACCTTTACCAGATTCGTTTCCGGCCAGCTGATCGAGGCCTGCATTCTGGGCCTTTTGTGCTTTTTGGGCATGCTCCTGTTCCACTTCCCCTACGCCCCTCTCATCAGTGTCATCATCGGCATTTCCGCCCTGATCCCGGTGGCAGGTGCTTACATTGGTGCGATTTTCTCCGCCGCGCTGCTGGCAATGGTCTCCCCTGTTCAGGCGTTGGGTTTTCTGGTGTTTCTGGTCATCCTGCAGCAGCTGGAGGGCAACCTCATCTACCCCCGGGTGGTAGGCAGTTCCATTGGCCTTCCCGCATTGTGGGTACTCACAGCTGTAAGCGTGGGCGGCGGCCTGTTCGGTCTTTTGGGCATGCTGCTCAGCGTCCCCGCCGCCTCAGTGCTCTATACTCTGCTCCGGCAGGATGTAACCGCCCGGCTTTCCATTCAAAAAAAGAATTAACAAAAAATCGGCTGATGTACATCAGCCGATTTTTCTATTCCATATATACACACCACAAATCCTATTCCAACAACAAACCCATTTCTCCTCCAGAAAACACACAAAAAGCCGCCAAAGGCGGCTTTTTGTGTGTTTTTATTCTTCTACCTTCTCCTGCTCCGGGGCGCTCAGTTGGGTGACAGCATCCCGGTAAGCAGCCTGTCTTTCATAGATCGTCCGGGCATCCAGCTTGTCAAAGGCCTTGGTGGTCTTTATATCAGCCTCTTTGATCCATTGGTCGGCCAGCTGGGTCATTTTGAGCGTGATATAGTCGTTCATATCCTCGTCCACATTCACCTCCAGCGGCAGGCGCAGGATAATGTGGTAGCCGCTCACGCCCTCCACCACGTCGCTGATCTGTCCATACTCCAGCGCCAGCGCGGCCTCTTCAAAGGCAGGGTCCACACTGGTATTTGCGGTAAAGACGTAGCCATCGGGGTTGGAAGCAAGGCCGGGGTCCTCGCTAAGGGTGTTCATATACTCGTCAAACAGAGACATGGGGTCGTCACTGGCTCGGAGCTGCGCCAGCAGTTTTTCCGCCGCAGCCTTCTTCTCTGCCACCGTCTTCTCGTCCAGGGGTTCTCTTGTGGCGGTGTCCAGGCTGGCCAGCAGGATGTGCTTGACCATATACTCCCCCTTCTCCTCCCGGGCGGCCCGAAGGCTCTGCTCGGTGGGTGGGTTGGGGCTGTCCGGGCCAAAATTCGCCAGGGCCAGGTCCTCGTAGATGTAATCGCACTCACAGTTCCAGCGGTACAGCTCGCCCGTCAGGCCCTGCTGCCACAGGTACTGCTCCACGGAAACTCCATCCTCGGCAACCTCCGCCTCCATGGCATCCATAGCGTTTTGGATGGCGTCCTTATCCTCCTGGCTCACGGTCAACTTGGCGGCAGCGCCCTTCTTCTCCACCATGCGCTGCAGAACGGCATAGTTTATCGCATCGTCCAGAACGAACTGGGCCAGAGTGGTCTGGCCGTTCTCGTCTGCGGTATCCCAGGGCAGCTCAGCCACGCCGTAATAATAGTAATAATAATTCAGCAGGTTGTCGCAGTTGGCAATGATCCAGTACATCAGCTCACCCGCGGTGACCTTGATGCCGTTCCCCTTGGCCACCACTTCATCCGCGTCCAGACCGGACAGGTAGACACAAATGTCCTCAATGGTGTTTACGTCCACCACTTCCGGCACCTCACCGGGTACAGAGGAGGATACATCCCCTGCGTTCTGACAGCCGGACAACAGGGACAGGGACAGTACTCCGGCCAGGACCAGTGTGGCCGCACGGTTAAAAAGCTTCATAATCTCTCGTTCCTTTCTTGTTGAGGGTAAGGCTACGCACTAGTATAGCGTATATGGCTGCAAATAGCCATAAGAACTCCACTTGTTTTACACTTTATTCATTCTTTTCTTCCCCGGCTGCCCCATATTCCTCCACCAGCTTCTGGGCAGCTTTGAGCACATCCTCCCCTTTTTTCAGGTGCAGGGACAAATAGGGCTTCTCCCCTGCGGCGAACAGCAGCCGACCTTTATAGCGCACATCGGCACACAGGTCGCTCACACGCTTCAGATCAAACTTGGGAAGGGTAAAGAGCAGGCATCCGCCCTTCTGACTGATGTCGGTGATGCCGCAGCTGGCGGCGGCAGCACGCATAAGGGCTACGCTGATCAGGTTATTCACCGGCCGCGGCGGCTCGCCGTAACGGTCGATGAGTTCATCCACCAGATCGTCCGCCTCCTCCTCGCTGCGGATACGGGCAATGCGCCGGTACAGGTCCATGCGCTGCTCCGGGGATGGGACGTAGCGGTCCGGGATGTTGGCAGACACCGCCAGATCAGCGGCGCACTCGGTACGGATATCGGGCTGGCGGCCCTGCTCGGTAAGCACCGCCTCCTCCAGCAACTTCAGGTACAGGTCATAGCCCACGCTCATCAAAAAGCCAGACTGCTCTGGGCCCAGCACGTTGCCCGCACCGCGAATTTCCAGATCCCGCATGGCGATCTTGAAGCCGGAGCCGAATTCGGCAAATTCCCGCACCGCCCCCAGCCGCTTGGCGGCCACCTCGGTGAGCACCTTGCCCTTGCGGTAGGTCATGTAGGCGTAGGCCCGTCGGGCACTGCGGCCCACACGGCCCCGAATCTGGTGCAGCTGGGCAAGGCCCAGCTTGTCGGCGTCCTCAATGATAAGGGTGTTGGCATTGGGCAGGTCAATGCCCGTTTCGATGATGGTGGTGCACACCAGCACGTTGATTTCCCCATCGGTCATGCCCCTCATGACCTCGTCAATGGCCTCCTGGGTCATTTTTCCGTGGGCAACACCCACGACAGCGTCCTCACCCAGCATTTGCCGGATTCGGCCGGCGGTGCGGTCAATGGTCTCCACCCGATTGTGGAGGTAGAACACCTGCCCGCCCCGCTCCAGCTCCCGGCGCATGGCGTCAGCCAATATCCCCCAGTCGTGCTCCAGCACGTAGGTCTGCACCGGCTGACGGTTCTGAGGCGGCTCCTCCAGAATAGACATGTCTCGAATGCCACTCAGGGCCATGTTCAGGGTCCTTGGGATGGGAGTAGCAGACAGGGTAAGTACGTCTACTTGCCTGAAATTTTCCTTCAGCTTCTCCTTGTGGGTCACGCCGAAGCGCTGCTCCTCGTCTACCACCAGCAGGCCCAGATCCTTAAACCTCACATCCCGGTTGAACAGCCGATGCGTACCGATGAGCACATCCACGCGCCCCTGCTCCACCCGCTGCAGAGTCTGCTTCATCTGGCCCGGGGTGCGGAAGCGGCTGACCACGTCGATATTCACGGGATAGCGGGAAAAGCGCTTGAGGGCGGTGAGATAGTGCTGCCTGGCCAGCACGGTGGTGGGGGCCAGAATGGCCGCCTGTTTTCCGTCCAGCACGCATTTCATGATGGCGCGGAAGGCCACCTCCGTCTTTCCATAGCCCACATCGCCGCACAGCAGTCGGTCCATGGGCATGGGACGCTCCATATCCGCCTTGATCTCCTGCACGCAGCGCAACTGGTCATCTGTCTCCACGTACTCGAATTGATCCTCAAACTCCTTCTGCCACGGAGAATCCGGCGAGAAAGAGTAGCCCGGCTGGCGCTGGCGCTGGGCGTAAAGCTGGATGAGTCCCTTGGCCAGGTCCGCCACCGCCTTGCGGGTGCGGGTCTTGGCCTTCTCCCAGTCGGTACCTCCCAGCTTGGACAGCTTTTTATGTTCCTGCTCCTCTCCCCCGCCGATATACTTGCTCACCAGATCCAGCTGGGTGGCAGGGACATAGAGCACATCAGTGCCCGCGTAGGCAATCTTAACATAGTCCTTCTCCACCCCGTCGGCGGGGATCTTCACCATGCCGTCGAAGCGGCCCACACCGTGGTGCTCATGGACCACCAGATCGCCCGGGGACAGGTCTGTAAAGCTCTCCAGCTTGCGGCGGTTGGTGGCGGCCTTTTTGGTGCCTCGTTTTACCGGAGTGCCCTGGCCCTCAGTCAGGATGGCAAGGCGCAGGTCAGGATATTCCACACCGCCGGACAGGCCGCCCACGGTGATGAGAATTTCACCCGGCTTGGGCATCTGCTCCGGAGTAAACTCCAGCGCCGCCGTCACCCCCTGCTCCCTAAGCAGGGTCTGCAGATTTTCCGCCCGTTGCCGGGTGCCAACCAGTACCAAAGCGGAGAAACTGCCCGTTCTGTATTGCTGAAGGTCGGCTACTGCCGTTTCCAGACTGGCTCCAAAAGAGGACAGCTGCTTTGCCATCACCGACAGCAGGGTGCGGGGTGGCACGGGGTAGGTGGAGAGAGTAAAGGAGTCCAGATAGGCCACCGGCCAATCCTCCAGCCTCCGGTTGAGCTGGTCAAAAGTAAGTGCGAGGGCAGCGCACGGTCCTGCCAGCTCACCCCGCTCCATCAGGGCCTTGGCGTCCTCCTCCAGCTGCCACTGGTAGGTTCTGGCACGCTCCGCCACCCGGCTGCTCTCAGAAAACAGGACGCAGGCGTCCGGCGGCAGATAGTCCGCCGCTGTGGTATTGTCAGGGCAGATCAGGGTCAGGTAGCGGTCCAGCGCGGACAGGGTGCGCCCGGATGCCACCGCCTCCCGGTCCCCGCGCAGGGTGGTCAGCAGTTCCTGCTCCCCCCGCTTTTCCGCCCCGGCGATCAGTTTGTCAAGGTCCCTCAGCAAGCCGGCAAGTCCACCGGGAGCCAGCTGCGTCAGCAGCTCCGCGGCAGGAAGCAGTCGGACCTGTTCCACATTTTCTGTGCGTCGCTGGCTCACGGGGTCAAAATAGCCCATGGCATCCAGATCATCGCCAAAAAACTCCGCACGGACCGGCTGGGTCATTTCCGGCGAAAACACATCCAAAATACCACCACGCAGGGCAAACTGGCCCACACCCTCCACCTGCTCGCAGCGGGTATAGCCCGCCGCGGACAGCTCCTCGGCCAGGGTATTCAGGTCATAGACCTGCCCCACTTCCAAAGTGCGGCAGGTTTTTTTCAGTGTGTCCGGACTCATGGTGCGCTGCATCAGGCTTTCTACCGTAGCCACTAACAGCCTGACCTCCCCGGCATCCAGTGCCCGCAGCAGGCCCAGCCGCCGATGCTCCCACTGGCGGGAGACGGTGGCTGCATTGTGAAAGGTAAAGGCCCGGGCGGTGAGGACGGGGACCGGCGTACCAGTCAGGGCGGCCAGGTCACGGGCCAGCCGGTCCCCCTCGCTCTCATCGGCACACACCAGGACCACCGGCCGGTCCGTGTTTCGGTATATGGCCGCGGCAAAGTGGGCCCGGTGCACCGCCGCAAGACCGGACACTGCCGCGGGACAGTGTCCATTGTCCATGGCGCCAATCAGCTGCTTGAATTCATCCAGCTGTTCCAGCGCGGTCAGCAGAAGCTCCATCCATTTTCCCTCCCTCAACACGACTTTGACCCCCTCTTTTTCAAAAGAGGGGGTGGTGATACTTTCATTCGCCCTGCCAGTATAGCGCATTCCGGTGTCGATTGCAAGGCGCATGGGTATAAATTGTAATTTATCTCCCGGAGGGCTTTTTTTGCGCAATGCTCTGTGGTAAAATGAGGCATCATGCAAGAACACAGAAAGGATACATTGCTATGAGCATCGTAAAGGATATGTCCCTGGCCCCTTCCGGCCTGCAGAAGATCAACTGGGTACGGGACTTTATGCCCGCCCTGTCCGGGATCGAGGCCCGCTTTGAAAAAGAACAGCCCTTTGCCGGTCTGCGCGTTGCCGTTTCCGTCCATCTGGAGGCCAAAACCGCCAATCTGGGTCTGGTACTGAAAAAAGGCGGGGCGGAGGTCTATCTCACCGGCTGCAACCCTCTGTCCACGCAGGATGACGTGGCGGGCGCGGTGGCCAGCCTGGGCGTGGGGCCTTTCGGCATCCACGGCGGGACCCCGGA
>JAZSJB010000037.1:0-4468 GCA_045534105.1 Lawsonibacter sp.
TCTTAAATACATACGTTGAATACTTTAACAACAGGCGTTCTGCCGCCGCCTTGGGCTACAAAAGCCCAGTTCAGTACAAGACCGAACTGGGCTTCTGTTAGATGTGCTTTTTTCTGTGTCTACTTTTCCTTGACAGATGCACCCTTTGGGTGCGCTCTTTTCTTATCTCCCCAGAAATTTGGCCAGTTCACAGATCACCACCGGGGCCATGGCCAGCCCTGCCACCGCCATCCATTGGGCCAGGCCCAGTCCAATGACCGAGAAGATGCCCTGCAGCGGGGGCAGCAGCAGCACCCCCAGCTGCATGGCAAGCCCCGCCAGAAAGGCCCGGTTCATGGCCGGATTGGACAGCACACCGATGGAAAATAGGCTTCTGTCCTCGCTTCGCACGTCATAGGCGTGGAACAGCTGGCTCAAAGTGAGGGTGGCAAAGGCCATGGTGTTGGCCGTCTGGTCGGCAAGGCCAGCCACAGGGATGACAGCCCGGCCCAAAAAATAGGCCGTCAGCGTCAGCCCCCCCACCATCAGCCCCTGCCAGGCGAGGCGCAGGGCAAAGGTCCGGCTGAACAGGCTCTCCCCCGCGTCCCGGGGAGGCTTCCCCATGATCCCATCCTCCACCGGCTCCACCCCCAGAGCCAGGGCAGGCAAGGAGTCAGTGACCAAATTTAGCCACAGCAGCTGTACCGGGACCAGAGGCATCTGCCCAAAATTCAGCACCGTGGCCACAAAAATGGTAATAATTTCCCCCACATTGCAGGAAAGTAAATAGTGAATGGCCTTGCGGATGTTGGCGTAGATGCCACGCCCCTCCTCCACCGCCCGGACGATGGTGGCAAAGTTGTCATCCGTCAGTATCATGTGCGCGGCCCCCTTGGCCACATCCGTGCCCACCTGCCCCATGGCGCAGCCGGTATCCGCCGCTTTCAGGGCCGGAGCGTCGTTGACCCCGTCCCCGGTCATGGCCGCTACCCTGTCCCGCTTCTGCCACGCCCGCACAATGCGCAGCTTATGCTCCGGTGTCACCCGGGCAAAGACCGAGAACTTTTCAATATCCGCTTCCAGCATCTCCTGGGGCATAAAGTCCAGGTCTGCTCCTGTCAGAGCTAGGTCCCCCTCCCGGAGGATGTCCAGCTGCCGGGCCACCGCCATCGCCGTGGCCTTGTGGTCGCCGGTGATCATTACCGGCCGAATCCCGGCCTGAGCACACCGGGCCACGGCATCCTTTACCTCCTGTCTGGGCGGATCCATCATGCCTGCCAGCCCCGCAAAGGTCAGCCCCCGCTCCAGAGTCTGCGCATCTATTTTTCCGGGCAGGCGGTCCACGTCCCGGAAGGCCACTGCCAGCACCCGCAGCGCCTTTTGGGCCATCCTCTCATTCTCCGCAAGAATCTGCGTCTTCTGTCCCTGCCCCATGGGCCGCACCCCTTTGGACCACAGTGCGGTGCACCGCTCCAGCAGAACATCGGGTGCGCCCTTGACCATGATGCGAAATCCGCCCTCCGGCCGCGCGTGGACCGTGGACATCAGCTTGCGTGCGGAGTCAAAGGGCACTTCCCCCACCCGCGGCAGTTCCAGTTCCAATTCACCTTTGTACAGGCCCGCACGGGCCGCTGCCATCACCAGCGCCCCTTCCGTGGGATCCCCCTGGGCCTGCAGGCCCATATCCGTATCCTCCAGTCGGGCATCCGAGCACAGCGCACCAATGGCCAGCGCCAGATCCCGGTCTCCACCTGGTGTCCACAGGTCCACCACGGTCATGCGATTTTGGGTCAAAGTACCGGTTTTGTCCGAGCAGATGACCCCGGCGCAGCCCAGCGTCTCCACAGCGGGCAGCTTTTTCACAATGGCCCCCTGCTTTGCCATGCGGCCCACACCCATGGCCAGCACGATGCTCACAATGGCGGGCAACCCTTCCGGGATGGCCGCCACGGCCAGAGAGACTGCGGTGAGAAACATCTCCAGCATCCCTTTTCCCTGCAGAAGTCCCACACCAAACATCACCGCACACACAGAAAGGCAGACAAAAGACAGCGTCTTGGATATCTCCCCCATCTTCTTCTGCAGTGGTGTGCGCACCTGCTCGCCATCCAGAAGCAGTCCGGCGATCCGACCCATCTGGGTCTCCATCCCCGTGGCGACCACCACCGCTCTGCCCCGACCCGCGGTAATAACCGTGGATGCAATGACCATGTTGATCCGATCGCCCAGCACGGCGTCCTCCGGCAGCTGTCGGCTGTGATCCTTATTGACCGGCTCGGATTCTCCGGTCATTGCCGACTCATCTGCCTGCAGACCCATGCTTTCCAGCAGCCGCGCGTCCGCCGGGACCCGGTCTCCCGCCTCCAACAGTATCACGTCTCCGGGCACGATCTGGGTAGCGTCCACACGCTCCTCTTTTCCGCTGCGCAGCACCCGAGCCTTTGGTGCGGACAGCTTCTGCAGCGCCTCCATGGCTCGCTGGGCATTATCCTCCTGGGAAATGGAGATCACACTGTTAATTACCACAATAAGCAGTATAATGACCGCGTCCAGCCACTCCTCCCCCCTGCCGGTCAACAGGGAGAGGGCGGCCGCTCCCAGCAGCACCAGGATCATGGGGTCCTTCATCTGTTCCAGAATGCGGGAAAGCAGGCTCTCCTTTCTGGGCTTTTCCAGTTCGTTGGTCCCCCACTGGCGCAGTTGGGCCCGGGCCTGCTCCCAGCTCAGCCCTTCCGGTTTGGCCTCCAGTTCCTCCAGCACCTGCCCAATGGGTTTTGCATGCCATTGGCTCATAGCCTCACGTCCTTTCTTCCCCTCCAGTATAACGGCACGTCCATGCCGTTTCGGGGGAATTTTGGGACAAGGCAGATTATGACCAAAAACAAGCCCCCGGCCAGTGGCCGGGGGCTTGAGACTGTCGAAAAAGTGGCAAAGCCACTTTTTCGAGAAAGCTGCGGCCTGCTGCAGCGCACTCATCGTCCGCCGAGAGCAGACAATTCGCACGTTTGCAGGCCGAGATGTGTTTTCTCTGCCGCACATGTCGCCGGAGAAAACGGATTTGAATCTTTTCGCGCCTGCGGGCGCGAACTCTGCGAGGCTTTTCCGACAAACTGAAGCCCCCGGCCAGTGGCCGGGGGCTGTTATGACAGGAATTATGGGAGGTAATTCAGGGGGTTGACAGCGGAACCGCGGATGCGGACCTCAAAATGACAGTGGTTGCCGGTGGAGCGGCCGGTGCTGCCCACCCGGGCGATGGTCTGGCCCTGGTATACCCGCTGACCGGCAGAGACCAGCAGACTGGAGCAGTGCCCGTAGTAGGTCTGGGTCCCGTTGTCGTGGGTGATGATTACCAGATAGCCGTAGTTGCCCTTGTAGCCGGAGAAGGTGACCTTTCCGCCGTCCGCCGCCGCAATGGGGGCGCCGTAAGAGCCCGCAATATCAATGCCGGAATGGTAGCTTCTGGAGCCGAAGATGTTGCGGTAGCCGAAGTAAGAGGTGATCTTCCCTCGGCAGGGCCACTTATAGTAGCCGTTGGAAGCGGTCTTTGGTCTGGGCTTGGTGCCCACTGCCTTGATGGTCGTGGTCGGCTCACGCAGCGTTTCAGAGGCGAGAACTGTGCGCTCCTTCTCCACCCCGTTGACCCGGGTCACATTGGCTGTGACCAGCGCCTCCCCCTTTTCACCCTGCTTGATGATCTTGGAGGAACCAACATAGATACTGGGGTCGTCCTGGGTCTGCACAGGGCACTCGATCTCCTCGTGATAGGTTACATGCTCTGTGGTCCGGATGGACAGGCGGGGGATCAGTTCCTTAACGTTGAGCACCTGTCCGATGGACAGCTTGTTGATGTTTACACCGGGATTCAGGGCCTTCAGGTCGGACATGGACATATCATTGCGGTAGGCAATGGCGTTGAAGGTGTCCCCGCTGACCACCGTATAGGTGGTCTCGCCGGTGGTATTCTCCGTGAGAATGGCGCGCATCTGGTCAATGGTCAGCACCTCATCCGCCAGATAGACGGGATTGACCCGGATCTCCTCCACAAATTCCACACCGGTTGTTCCCTCGTTGGTATAAGCGGATTTCAGGTCCTGAAGCAGATTGTTGAATTCCGCCTTGTTCTCAATCACACCCAGCAACTGTCCATCCAGCACGATCTCGTACAGCCGCATATCATCCTCGTCCGATGCGTCCATTTTGGTGGAGAAATAGTCCTCAAAGGCCTCCTCCCCGGACAGATCAGAACGCAGGGACAGGGCAAAGCGATAGGATATATCGTTGTCTACCGTGTAGTCATAGCCCAGCCTCCGGCTGCCCATGGCCCCCACCGTGGACCCGGCACTCTCCCCCGTTCTCTGGTCGGCCACAGCACCCACATTTTCTCCGTCCACATACACCGCGTAGCTGACGGTGTAAAGGGTTGTAACGGTCAGGGTCAGACCCAGCACCGCGGACACGGCCAAAAAGGATGCCGGGGCGGCGTACCTGC
>JAZSJB010000012.1:0-25480 GCA_045534105.1 Lawsonibacter sp.
TGCCCGTGGTATGGGTAAGTGCTGTGTCTCCGGCTGTGGCGAGATCGTCATGGACGAGGAGAACAAGAAGTTCACTCTGGCCGGCAAGACCTACACCGAGGGCGACTGGATCTCTCTGGACGGTTCCACCGGCAACATCTACGGTGAGGCTATTCCCACTGTTGACGCTTCCATTGCCGGCGAGTTCGGCCGCATCATGGCTTGGGCTGATCAGTTCCGCGCCATGAAGGTCCGCACCAATGCTGATAACCCCCGCGACACCGCTCAGGCCGTGAAGTTCGGTGCTGAGGGTATCGGTCTGTGCCGCACCGAGCACATGTTCTTTGAGGCTGACCGTATCCCCGCCATCCGCGAGATGATCTGCTCCGATACCGTGGAGCAGCGTGAGAAGGCTCTGGCCAAGCTGGAGCCCATGCAGCAGGGTGACTTCGAGGCCATGTACGAGGCTCTCGAGGGCCGTCCCATGACCATCCGCTTCCTGGATCCCCCCCTGCACGAGTTCGTGCCCACCGACGAGGCTGACATCGCCGATCTGGCCAAGACCATGGGCAAGTCCGTTGCCGACATCAAGGCCATCATCTCCGGCCTGCACGAGTTCAACCCCATGATGGGTCACCGCGGCTGCCGTCTGTCCGTCACCTATCCTGAGATCGCTGCCATGCAGACTCGCGCCGTCATCAAGGCTGCTCTGGCCGTTCAGGCCCGTCACGCCGACTGGAACATGGTCCCCGAGATCATGATCCCCCTGGTTGGCGAGATCAAGGAGCTGGCCTTCGTGAAGAAGGTGGTCACCGAGACTGCTGATGCTCTGATTGCCGCTTCCGGCACCGACATGAAGTACCTGGTCGGTACCATGATCGAGATCCCCCGCGCGGCTCTGACCGCTGACGAGATCGCCAAGGAGGCTCAGTTCTTCTCCTTCGGTACCAACGACCTGACCCAGATGACCTTCGGCTTCTCTCGCGATGATGCCGGTAAGTTCCTGGACGCTTACTACGCCAACAAGATCTACGAGAGCGATCCCTTCGCCCGTCTGGACCAGAACGGCGTGGGCAAGCTGGTGGACATGGCTTCCAAGCTGGGCCGCTCCACCCGTCCCGAGCTGAAGCTGGGTATCTGCGGCGAGCACGGCGGCGACCCCTCCTCGGTGGAGTTCTGCCACAAGGTGGGCTTGGACTACGTGTCCTGCTCTCCCTTCCGTGTGCCCATCGCCCGTCTGGCTGCCGCTCAGGCCGCCATCGCCAATCCCCGCGGCTAATCTGTAATAAGATAAACGCCCCCGGTTCCAAACTGGAACCGGGGGCGTTACTATATTAGTGGAAATTGGGCGCGGTCAAATCCTCTTTCGGCACCTTGCGCCAATTAAACAGAGGCACCAACTGTGTCGGGGTAATGGGGGCGTATTCCGGGATAAGCCTCGCCAAATGGGCCAGACGGCCAACCAGTTCCGGGGCGGTGTACAGCTGCTGCAGCTGGCCCAGCTCCTGATCCCGGTCCCGCTTGGCCAAGCGTCTCCCATCCCCGGCCAGCAGCAGGGGGACGTGGGCGTGCTCCGTGGGAGTGAAACCCAGTGTATTGCAAAGCCAGAGCTGACGGGGGGTGGAGTCCAGCAGGTCCCGGCCTCTCACCACCTGAGTTACCCCCATCAGGGCGTCGTCCACCACCACAGCCAGCTGATAGGCATAAACACCGTCGGAGCGCCGCAGGATGAAATCTCCGCAGTCCCGGTCCAGCCGCTCGGAATAGCACCCCTGACACAGATCGGTAAAGGTATATTCCTCCGCCGGGACAGCCACCCGCCATGCGGGACGGCGTGTGCGGGAAAGCGTTTGCCGCCCCTGGTCTGACAGATGGCGGCACCGTCCGTCGTATACCGTAATGCCGTCGCTGCGGTGGGGGGCGCTGGCGGCCAGCCGTTCGGCCCGGGTGCAGTAGCAGGGGTAGATAAGGCCCTGCAATTCCAATTGATGAAAATATTCGTCGTAAATTTCTGTGCGTCTGCTCTGATACACAGGCTCGTTGTCCCAGTCCAGACCCAACCACTCCAGGTCCCGCATGACCTGGTCGCAGTATTCCGGGCGGCAGCGGTCCGTGTCCAGGTCCTCCAGGCGCAGGACCATGCGGCCGCCTGCACTGCGGGCGGACAGCCATGCCAACAGGCACGACCACAGGTTGCCCAGATGCATCCGCCCGCTGGGACTGGGGGCAAAGCGTCCACAGACCATATCCACCGCTCCTCTCATTTGTTTAAGACAAGGATAACACAAAAAGCGGCGGCGGGCAACGCATTATGAATTGGAATTCAAAAGAGTGGGGAGCAAATCGTCGATTTCCGGCAGGGCGGCCACCGCCCGGTTGATGCCGAGACTCCGGGCCACGTGAAGCTTTTTGCGGATGCTCATGGCATCATCAAAAAGGATGAAGTGAGCACCGCTCTCCCGGGACATATAGGTATAGTACCGGGCGCACAGCTCGTTGGAGAAAAAGATGCTGGGTGAGCGTTCTTCTATTTGCCTGGCCAGCTCTTCTCTGCTCATGGGTCGGCCGCTTCCGGTGGGAGAGGGGAGAAAGAAATCCTCCGCCACCCGCCGGACGGCAAGGGTGATGCGCTCGGGGCCGCCGAAACGGGCCGCGCTGTCCTGCAGGCGCTGGGACAGAGAACCGCCCGACAGTGCAGAGGAGATAAGAACCCGTCCTTTCCGGATACAGTGGCCGTAGTTCTCAGGGACGTGGAGGGTCAGTCCTTTGCGGGCGAGCATCTCGTCCAGCTGAGTCAGTGTCCGTTCCAGCAGGGGGAGGGGACGGCCCGCAAAATCGCATATGACCCCGCCGAAGCCACGGGCGGCGCACTCCCGCAGGATCTCCTGGCACAGCACGCCCGGTTCACCCCGTCCATCAAAGCCCTTGGCGTCCACCACCATCAGCCCGGCCCGCAGAGGGGTGGGCACGCCGGACCGGAACAGGTGCGGCCCTCGTCCCACACGGTAAGCCATGTGGCCAAGGGTCAGCCCCGTTTCGCGGGCCTGTGCCAGCCGGTCGGGCGGAGTGGTCAGGATCAGGATATCTTTCAGCGGCATATGTGTGCGCCCCCTTGTCCAAGATAGGAAAAAATGTTATACTTCTCTTCAAGATATGCGCCCGGATGAGCGGGCAGAACAAGGAGGAACTCGCTGTGCCTTTTATCCCGTTTCCCGACGGATTTTATGAAAGTGTGCTGGATATCCGGCCGGAAGATCTGACCCGGCGGGGGATCACCCTGCTGTTAACTGACCTGGACAACACGCTGGTGCCCTATAAGACCCCTCTGCCAACGGAAGAACTGAAACGATGGAAAGAGGAGCTGGCCGCGGGCGGGGTGGAGCTGTTTCTGCTGTCCAACAGCCGCAAGCCCGGCAGGCCCAAGCGCTTTGCTGAAGCCATGGGTATTGATTTTGTGGGGCACGCGGGCAAGCCCAAACGGGGCGGTTTTTTGGCGGCCATGGCGCGCACCGGCCGAACTCCGGCCCAGACGGCTATTGTGGGCGACCAGATCTTTACCGACGTTTTGGGCGGGACCCGGGCAGGGATCACGACCCTGCTGGTGCGGCCCATCCGGCTGGCAGGCAATCCCGGCCGCTATCTGCGCTACTGGATAGAAACGCCTTTCCGCCTTGTGGCCCAAAGGAGGGGCAAACTGTGAGTGCGCGCTTCGGCCCTGCGGGTAACGCAGAAAACTTCCCCTACAAATCCTCCGCCGATGCCCCCCGCTGGCTGAAGGAGCTTGGACTGGACTGTTACGAATACCAGTGCGGCAAGGGGATCCATGTAGGTGAGGACACTGCTCGGGAGGTTGGTGTTCAGGCGGCGAAATGTGGCATCACGCTTTCTCTGCATGCCCCGTACTTTATCAATCTGGCCAACCCAGACCCGGACAGCCTTGAAAAGACCACCGGCTATATTGCCGGTGCGTGCCGCGTAGCGGCGCTGATGGGTGCGCAGCGGGTAGTCATCCACTCCGGCGCGCTGATGAAGCGTACCCGCCGGGAGGCGTTGGATATCGCCCTGCGGTCGCTGAAATACGTCATCGCCGCCTGCGATGACATGGGTTTTGGCCACATTGCCCTGTGTCCGGAAACCATGGGTAAGATCAACCAACTTGGGGATTTGGATGAGGTGCTGGAGCTGTGCACCCTGGACGCACGGCTGGTGCCTTGTGTGGATTTTGGACATCTGTACGCCCGCTCTCTGGGGGTGGATGATGGGGCAGAGGCCATGGAGCGCATCCTGGACCGGATGGAGCGGGTGCTGGGTGAAGAGCGGGCCGGCCGCTTCCACAGTCACTTCTCTCACATTGAATTCACCCCAAACGGGGGCGAAAAGTGCCACCGTACGTTCGCACAAAGCGGCGGCTACGGTCCGGGCTGGACGCCCCTTGCCGCCGCCGTGGCAAGACGGGGCTGGAGCCCGACTTTCATCTGTGAGAGTGCGGGGACGCAGGCGGAGGACGCAAAAACGATGAAGCAGATCTATAAGAACTTTCTGGGAGAAACCATATGAATCACATCAAACAAATCGCGGCTCAATTGGACACATATGGTCTGGATGCCATGCTGATCACCAGCACCCCCGGGGAGCGCTATGCCATGGACTTCCACGGTGAAGGGCTGGCTCTGATTTCCAAAGAGGATTGCTGGTATTTCACCGATTCCCGGTATATCGAGGCGGCAAACAAGTTCGTTACAGGTGCCCACATCGACTGCGTGGGCCGTGGGCGGGGACACCGTGACCTGGCGGCGCAGGTCATCCGGGAACGAGGCTTTGACAAGGTTGGCTTTGAAAGTGATCGCATGAGTGTGGATATGCTGGAGGTCTATCAAAAAGACCTGCCCTGCAATCTCACTGCCGCCCCCGGATTGATTTGCGGTCTGCGCGCGGCCAAAGATGAAGAGGAACTGGACCGGATGCGGCGCGCCCAAGCCATCACTGACCGAGCTTTTTCCAACATCCTAGACTTTATTCGCTCCGGCATGACGGTGCGGGAGGTGGCCGCACGGCTGGTATACGAACTGATGCTACTGGGGGCGGAGAAACCCTCCTTTGACCCTATCGTGGCCGCGGGGTCCAATGGGTCCATGCCACACGCGGTTCCGGGAGATACGGTCATCGGGCAGGGAATGTTTGTTACCATGGACTTTGGGGGCATCTATCACGGCTACTGTTCCGACATGACCCGCACCGTTTGTGTGGGCCAGCCCACGCAGGAAATGCGTGCTGTGTATGACACCGTCCTCAACGCACAGCTGGCCGGGTTGTCCGCCGCGCGGGCGGGTGTTCCCGGCTGTGAGGTGGACAGGGCGGCCCGATTTGTTATCGAACAGGCGGGCTATGGGGAGTATTTCGGTCACTCTCTGGGCCACTCTCTGGGCCTTCAGGTGCACGAAAGTCCCAACTTCTCCCCCTCTGAGCAGACGGTTATGCCTGTGGGCGCGGTGGTCTCCTGCGAGCCGGGGATTTATCTGCCCGGGCGCTTCGGCGTACGCATCGAGGACGTGGTCATCCTGAACGAAGATGGGTGTGAGGATATCACTTCTTCGACCAAAGAACTGATTATCCTGTAAGAGACAAAATATTTCCTCGTGAATTAGGGTAAAGCACTTGCCAAAGCGGAGGAAATAGGGTAAAATAAATCGATTATAAATAAACTTAGGAGGATGATTCCTATGGCAATGATTTCCGCCAGCGATTTCCGCAATGGCGTGACCTTCGAAATGGACGGCAAGGTCATGCAGGTCGTCGAGTTCCAGCACGTTAAGCCCGGCAAGGGTGCCGCTTTCGTCCGCACCAAGATGAAGAACATCATCACCGGCGGCGTGACCGAGACTTCCTTTAACCCCACCGCTAAGTTTGAGCAGGCTTTCGTGGAGCGTAAGGAGATGCAGTACAGCTACAACGATGGCGACCTGTACTACTTCATGGATATGGAGAGCTTCGATATGCTGCCCATCGGCAAGGATCTGCTGGGCGATGCTTTCCGCTTTGTTAAGGAAGAAGAGATGTGCAAGGTCATGTCCTACAAGGCCAGCGTGTTTGGCGTGGAGGCTCCCAACTTCGTGGACCTGGTGATCACCGAGACCGAGCCCGGTTTTGCCGGCAACACCGCCACCAACGTGACCAAGCCCGCTACTCTGGAGACCGGCGCTGAGATCAAGGTGCCCCTGTTCATCAACGAGGGCGACAAGATCAAGATCGACACCCGCACCGGCGAGTATCTGGAGCGCGTTAAGGGCTAAACTAAGCGTCTGAGCGCCCGGGAGCAGGACGATAGACTCCGTAGCGGATACCGAAAGCCCAGCGACACCCGTAGGGTGGAGTGGGTTTCGGTGTAGTCGGAGGAGTTATCGGCCGTCGCGGAGGGTGCGAGGCGTGATATTTTGAGTCTGACTTAAAGGAGGACACCCATATGACCATTTCTGAGAAAGTCGCCTACCTGAAGGGCCTGGCCGAGGGCCTTGATCTTGATGTGGAGAAGTCCAAGGAGGGCAAGCTCATCTCTGTGATGATCGGCATCCTGGAAGAGGTTGCCATGTCTATCGAGGATCTGGAGGAAAACGATCTGGATCTGGGCGAGGAGATCGACGTGCTGTCCGATGACCTGGCCGATGTGGAAGAGGTTGTCTTTGGCGAAGACTTCGATGAGGACGAGGATGAGGACGAAGAGGACTACTTCGAGGTGGAGTGCCCCAACTGCGAGGAGTCCCTCATCATTGACGATGAAGTTCTGGCAGAAGGCGTGATCCAGTGCCCCAACTGCGAGGAAAAGTTCTCTCTGGACCTGTCTGACGACACCTGTACCGAGGACGAATAAACCAAAACGAAAATGCGGCCTGCCAAGCAGGCCGCATTTTTTGAATGAGGGAATGCGATGATCCCTACCTATGAACAGATGGGCGATATGCTGGAGCAGATCGCCGCGGAATTTCCTGATGCCTTTTGTGAGGGGCTGGATGGCGGCATTCAGTTGGAAGAAAAGGCCCTGCCCGACCCGGCCTTTCCCCCGGGCGAGATGTACATCATGGGCGAATACTGCCATGATCTGCTGGGGCGCTACATCGTGCTCTATTACGGTTCCTTTGCCGCCCTGCTGAAAGACGAGGACGAAGAGGTCTGGTTGGACGAGATTTTCCTCACCGTGGCCCATGAATTTACCCACCATCTGGAGGATACCGCCATGCTTCACGCACTGGACGATGCGGATGCGGAGTTTTTGCGGGGGGCACTGGCGGAGTATGAACAGGAATAAAGCGAAAGGTCGCAGGACATGGTATCCTGCGACCTTTTGTTATTTTAGTTTGGATAGCTCCCGGCGGATGGCCTGGGTAAGCAGGTCCTGCCCGTCGGGGGAGCGGAGTGCCTCCAACACCGCGGTGCGGAGGATATCCTGAAAGCCTTTGGACTGAAGCACCGCATCAAACACCGTGCCGCCCTCGCCCACAGGAGCGGAGGGCTGAGGGGCGGGTTTGACTTTCTTGGGAACATAGGCGGGGGCGGGAGCATCCTCCTGAGCGTAGGCCATGTCCATCCAGGTGCGCTGGGTGGTGCGGTCATCACTCTCAGCCCGCAGATAGAACACGGACACACCGAAAAAGTTGGCCAGCTTTTCCTGCTGTTCCTTGGTGGGAGTCTGCCGTCCGGTTTCGAACTTTTCGATGGCGGTGCGGGGCAGGCCAAGGGCGGTGGCCAGAGCGGGCCGTGAGAGATTTTGTTCCGTGCGGAGCGCCTCGATACGCTGTGCCATAGTGACCATAGATTGACCTCCTGTGAGAAAAGACGGGGCCGGCAGTTTGCCGGCCCCGCAAATCCTTTGTGTCGATTTACAATGTTGCAATTAGAGCTTATACACCCAACCGTGAGGATCGGGCTGGCGGCCCCACTGGATGCCGGTCAGCTCGTCGTACAGACGCTGGGTAACGGGGCCGATCTTGCCGCCGTTGATGATGACCTTCTCCTCACCCTCGGCCAGTTCGCCGATGGGGGAGATGACAGCGGCGGTGCCGGTGCCCCAGCCCTCTTCCAGAGTGCCGTTCTTGGCGGCCTCAAACAGTTCCTCGGCGGAAATGCGGCGCTCCTCCACCTCGTAGCCCCAGTCCTTCAGCAGCTGGATGCAGGAGCGGCGGGTGATGCCGGGCAGCACGGAGCCGTTCAGGTCGGGGGTGAGGATCTTGCCGCCTACCTTGAACATGACGTTCATGGCGCCGACCTCTTCAATGTACTTGCGGTGCACGCCGTCCAGCCACAACACCTGAGAATAGCCACGCTTCTCAGCGCGGTTGCCGGCGCGCAGGGAGGCTGCGTAGTTGCCGCCGGTCTTGGCCATACCGGTGCCACCCTTGACGGCGCGGACATCCTCGTCCTCGATGTAGATCTTGACGGGGTTCAGGCCTTCGGGATAGTAGGCGCCCACAGGGCAGACGATGACGATATACTGCACGTGATGGGAGGAGTGTACGCCCAGAGCGGCATCCACACCGATCATAAAGGGACGGATATACAGGGAGGTGTCCTTCTCATAGGGGACCCAGTCCTGCTCCAGCTTGACCAGCTCCACGATGCCGGCAAGAGCCAGCTCATAGGGAATGTTGGGCAGGCACAGACGGTCGGCAGAGTCGTTCAGACGCTGAATGTTGCAGTCGGGACGAAACAGCTGGATGGAACCGTCGGCGGTACGGTAGGCCTTCATGCCCTCAAAAATTTCCTCGCCGTAGTGCAGGACCTTGGAGGCGGGGTCGATCTGCAAAGGCCCGTAAGGCACGATGCGGGCATCATGCCAGCCCTGACCCTCATCATAGTCCACGATGAACATGTGGTCGGTCATGTACTTGCCGAATACCAGAGCGGAAGCCTCGGGCTTCTCTTTCAGAGTAGTAGCGCGGGTAATTTTGATCTCTTGCATGGCGAAAGCCTCCTGTTAAAATCAGTTGGTACAGTTTAACACTGTAAAGTATCTTTATTATAACAACCCTGACGCAAAACCGCAACGGTCAAATGGGATTTTTTGTGCTTTTTTATGGTTCGTTTCCGTAATTCACGAAGCATAGGTTGAGATCCACATCGCCCTGAATGCCGGGAACCCGGCCCTTGGCAGTATACTGCCACAGGTCGAAGTGGTAGTAGAAGGAGGGAGTAGGCCGATACTCTGCCAGCCAAAAGCTGTAGTCCTTGAGCAGGTCGAGGTCGTAGTCCAGATAGCCCGCGTCCTGATTGAAATAGATGGCCGGGGTGTAGCCCGCCTGAGCCACAGTATCACAGAAGGCCTGCGCGCACAGGGTTATGGTACTGCCGGGCAGACCGTGGGTACGGGCAGAGGCGTTGTTGGTGATGCGCTCCCAGTCAAAGACCACCGGGAAGGTAACATCATAATCCCGGATGGCGTTGAGGACAAAGCTGGCTTCCTCCCGGGCCTCCCACACATTGATGGCCTGAGAGAAGAAATATACGCCCACCTGCAGTCCGGCCTCCAGTGCGCCGGAGATATTCTGACGGAAGCAGGAGTCCTCTGAGATAAGACCGGAGGGACCGTAGCCCCGGAAGCCCACCCGGATGATGGCAAAGTCGATGCCGGAGGCCTTGACCTGATGCCAGTCAATGTCCTTCTGATAGAAGGATACGTCCACGCCGGTCAGCGCGGTTTGTCCATCTCGGGAATAGGTCACACGGCCATCGGCGACGGTGAAAGAGGCCGGGTCGTACTGGCGAATCCCTACTTGGGTAAAGGCGGGCAGTTGACGGTCCTTATAGGTGATGACGGTGCCCGGTTCGGCCAATACAATGGAGGAATCGGTGCCGGGCGCGTTCTGCCCGGAGGGCATAGTGCGAACCAGGGCCCACAGGGACACGATGAGGGCTGTAGCGGAGAGGATCAGGGACAATATGGTCAGGGGTCCGGGGCGCGGGCGGGGAGAGGGTGTGGGAGCGGGGGCCGGCTCCGGTACAGCAATCTGCTGTTGGTCCATGCTATACTCACTCATAGGCGCTCCTTTCCAGCGGCGGCTTTCGACAAATTCACTTTTATTATAACAGCAAAGCCGGCCACGGGCAAGCAGGGAGAAGGAGGGGGACACAAAAGCGGCCGTTTCTCGGAACGGCCGCTTTGACAGCAATATGGACCGGAGATCAGTTCTGAAACACCTGACGAGCCACGTCTACGCTCTGCTTGGCGTCACGGGCGTAGAAATCGGCACCGATGTGCCGGGCATAATCCTCCGTCAGTACCGCGCCGCCTACCACGACTTTGCAGGGCAGGTTTTCAAGGCGTAGCAGGGCAATGGTGTCCTCCATGCTCTTGAGTGTGGTGGTCATCAAGGCAGACAGGCCCACCAGTGGAGCGTGATGCTCCTTCACGGCCTGTACCACCGCCTCCGGGGAGACGTCCTTGCCCAGGTCGATGACGGTATAGCCGTAGTTTTCCAGCAGGACCTTGACAATGTTTTTGCCGATGTCGTGGATGTCGCCCTTGACGGTGGCCAGAACGATGGTGTGCCGGCTTTCCTCGGCGGTTTTGCCTGCGGCCATGTGCTCCCGCAAGACCTCGAAGGCGGCCTGGGCCGCTCCGGCGGACTGAATAAGCTGGGGCAGGAAGCTGCGGCCCGCCTCAAAGTCCGCGCCCACCGTGTCCAGAGCGGGGACGAGGATGGTGTTGACGATGTCCATGGGGGCGGTGCCGCCCTCCAGCAGAGCACGGGTGGCGGCGGGAGCTTCGCCCTTCAAACCGGCCCGAACGATTTCGTCTAGCGGGCGTGTGCCAACGGCGGGAGCGGGAACTGCCGCAGGTGCGTCGGCATAGGCGGCGATAAACTCGCGGGCGTCTGTGTCCACGTTCATCAGCAGGTGGAAACTGCGTACTGCCGCCATCATGGTGTCTACATTGGGGTTCATAATGGGCAGGTCCAACCCATACACCATGGCCATGGCGAGGAAGTTCTGGTTGACGACGGGCCGGGCGGGCAGACCGAAAGAGATATTGGACACACCCAGCACCGTTTTCAGACCCAACTGTTCCTTGACCATGCGCAGAGCCAGCAGAGTCTGATACGCGCCCTCCTGCTCGGCGGAGGCAGTGAGGGTAAGACAGTCGATATACACGTCCTCCTTCCGAATACCGTGTGCCAGCGCCGCATCCAGGATACGCCGGGCGATGGCAAGGCGTTCGACCGCGGTTTTTGGGATGCCCTTTTCGTCCAGAGTCAGGCCAACCACGGCGGCGCCGTACTTTTTCACAAGGGGCAGGATGCGGTCCAGCACCGCCTGCTCCCCGTTGACCGAGTTGACAATGGCCTTGCCGCAGTAGACCCGCAAAGCCTGTTCCAGTACGGTGGGGTCGGTGGAGTCGATTTGCAGAGGGGCGTCGGTAATGCCCTGCAGGGCTTTGACCGTGCGGACCATCATCTGCGCCTCGTCGATGTCGGGCAGACCCACGTTTACATCCAGAATATCCGCGCCCGCCTGGGTCTGGGCAAGAGCCTGTCCCAGCATAAAGTCCACGTCGCCTCGGCGCAGAGCCTCTTTCATCAGCTTCTTGCCGGTGGGGTTGATGCGCTCGCCGATGACCCGGACCCGGTCAATGGGTACTACGGTGGTGGAGGAACACACGACCGCGGAGATGTTGTGGGACACGTTGGCAACGGTCCGGCCGTCCAGTTCCTGCCTGAGCAGGGCGATATACTCCGGAGTGGTACCGCAACAGCCACCGAAGAGTTTTACACCCATGCCGGTCAGTTGGGCCAGACTTTGGGCAAACTCCCGGGCAGTGATATCGTAGCCCGAGCCGTCCGGAGCGGGCAGACCCGCGTTGGGCTTGAGGATAATGGGCAGTGTGGACCACTTCAGCAGTTCTTCGGCCAGCGGGGGCATCTCGCGGGGGCCGAGGGAGCAGTTCACACCGATGGCGTCCGCACCCAGCCCCTCCAGGGTCAGAGCCGCGGCGGCGGGGGAGTGGCCGAGGAAGGTGCGACCCCGCTCTTCATAGGTTATGGTGACCATCACGGGCAGGGTACATACCTCTTTGGCGGCCAGCAGAGCGGCCCGTGCCTCCTGCAGGTCGGTCATGGTCTCGATGAACACAAGGTCCACCCCGGCCTTGACGCCGGCGGTCACGATTTCTTTGAAGATGTCCACGGCCTGCTCAAAGGGGAGGGTGCCCGTAGGCTCCAGAAGCTGGCCGATGGGGCCTATGTCCAATGCCACCAGAGCCTTGCCATCAGCCGCCTTGCGGGCCACGGCCACGGAGGCGGAGGCCACATCGTCCACAGTCTTGCCCATGCGGGCCAGCTTTTCACGGTTGGCACCGAAGGTGTTGGCGCTGATGATTTGCGCCCCCGCGTTCACGTAGGCCCGGTGGATGTCAAACAGCCAGTCCGGGTGATCCAGAGCGGCAAGCTCCGGGTGCTCGCCCGGTTTCAGTCCTCTGTTTTGGAGCATGGTGCCCATGCCGCCGTCCAGCAGGACAGGGCGGTCACCACACAGTAATTCATGAAATTCCACAGTGTCCACCTGACTTTCGGTATTGACAGCTGTCATAGGCGGGACAGCCCGGACAACTGCGCTTGTGAGTTTCAATGGGACGGTCGGAAAGGCCCAGCAGGGCGGTGACCGACTTGCGGGGGGCGAGCAGATGGCTGGCAGTGGCGCACAGACCGATTTTTCGGGGTGCGTCCAGCAGAGCCAGCAGGGGAGTGTTGACTTCCAAAGGCAGGTCACCGTAGCCGGGGCTGAACCGGAAAGGGAAGTGACAGCCGGGGAACGTGTTATGCAGATGCCGTTCGACTCGGTCACAGAGTTGTTCTGTCAATGCGCTTGCACAGCAGTCCAGTGCCAGAGCCCGGAGCATATCGGAGCATTCCGCCTTCCGGATGAGGGTGTCCGCCTGGGCCCCCAGCGTGGCACAGAAGACTACCACCCGGTCACAGCCTGCGAGATGGGCTTTCAGCGACTGCCCCGGGAGGAGCAGGCCGCTGTCCAGCCACACCCCTGCATCCTCGAAACAGAGGGGAGAAAGGTGGTAAGCCCAGCGGGGATGGGCCGCGGACAGCATCTGCGCAGAGCAGGCATCTACCAGAGTCAGCAGACTCTCGTCCGCTTGTTCCGGGGGCATGCCCATGTAGCGCAGGACCTCGCCCCGGTCCGGCGGAGTCAGAGAAATGGAAATCATAGGGCACGGATGGAGGAGATGCTGTCGCTGATCTCCTTTGCTACGGCGGGGTTGTTCATGGTATAAAGATGGATGCCGTCCACTCCCGCGGCCATCAGGTCGGCGATCTGGTCGATGGCGTAGGCGATGCCTGCCTGACGCAGGGCCTCCGGGTGGTCTCCGAACCGGGCCAGAATACGGGACAGTTTCTTGGGGATGCTGGCACCGCACAGGGACACCATGCGCTCAATGGAGCCGCGGTTGAGCACAGGCATGATGCCTGCCTCGATGGGCACGGTGATGCCCGCCATACGGCAGTGCTCCACAAAGCGGAAAAAGTCCTCGTTGTCAAAAAACAGCTGGCTGACCAGATGCTGAGCACCTGCGTCCACCTTCTGCTTCAGATAGCGGATGTCGCTGACCATGTCGGCGCTTTCGGGGTGGCCCTCGGGATAGCAGGCGGCAGACACACCGAAGTCGCCCCGGCGCAGGATAAAGGCTACCAGCTCGTCCGCATGGAGGAAATCAGTCTTAGGGGGAAGGTCGGGGTTACGGTCGCCACGCAGAGCCAGCACGTTCTCCACGCCCTCCTCTTTCAGTCCGGCCAGCAGGGCGGTCACCTCGCCTTTTGTGGCGTTGACACAGGTGAGATGGGCCATGGCGGGGATACCATACTGGTTCTGAACGATGGAGGCGATCTGACGGGTGGACTGGTTCACCTGAGAGCCGCCCGCGCCAAAGGTGACGCTGATAAAGTCGGGCTTAATGTCTTTGAGTCCGTCCAGCGTCTTGTAAATACTGTCCACAGGGCTGGTCTTTTTGGGAGGGAATACCTCACAGGAAAAGACGGGACGGCCCTGACCAAATAAGTCTTTGATTTTCATAACTTGTCCCTCGCTTTTAAATGTCTAATTCCAGCAGTACCGGACAATGGTCACTGCCCTCAACCTCAGACAGAATTTCGGCACGCTTGATTTTATCCCGCAGGCGGTCGGACACGATAAGATAGTCGATACGCCACCCGGCGTTGTTCTTCCGGGCATTGAAACGGTAGGACCACCAGGAGTAGGCTCCTTCTTTGTCCGGATAGAGGTAGCGGAAGGTGTCGGTAAAGCCGGAGGAGAGCAGGGTGGTCATCTTCTCCCGTTCCTGATCGGAAAAGCCCGCGTTCATGCGGTTGGACTTGGGATTTTTCAGGTCGATCTCCTCGTGGGCCACGTTGAGGTCGCCGCAGTAAATGACGGGCTTATGCTTGTCCAGTGACATGAGATAGTCCCGCAGGTCATCCTCCCACACCATGCGATAGTCCAGCCGTTTCAGACTGTCTTGGGAATTGGGGGTGTAACAGCACACCAGATAGAATTGCTCATATTCCAATGTGATGAGCCGCCCCTCGTGGTCGTGGAGATCCTTGTCCATTCCGTAGGCCACGGCGATGGGGACATGGGGGGTAAAGACAGCGGTGCCGGAGTAGCCCTTTTTCTCCGCGCTGTTCCAGAACTCCAGACAACCGCCCACATCGGGCTGAGCCTGACCCTGCTCCATTTTGGTTTCCTGCAGGCATAAAAAGTCCGGCGCTTCCGAGGCGTAGAAAGCCTCAAACCCCTTTTTCATACAGGCACGCAGACCGTTTACATTCCAGGAGATGAATTTCACCCAACATTCCCCCATCCTTATTATATATATTATAAGCTTTTGGGCATATAATGGCAAGAAGTGGATTGCAATTGTTGGCAAGTGCGATTATAATAATGTGGTATTTTGCGAATCGGAGGACAAGGATATGTCCAAGAAATCCTATATTCCGGAGGGGTATGCCCCCTCTCTTGACCTGTATCAGACCCAGAAGGCCATCGGCATGCTTAAGCGCCTGTTTGAGGACAGCCTGTCCGGTGCTCTGCGTCTGCACCGTGTGTCCGCGCCCCTGTTTGTGGCCTCTTCCTCCGGCCTGAACGACAACCTGAACGGAGTGGAGCGTCCCGTGGCCTTTGACATCAACGGCGTGGACGATATGGGTGAGGTGGTCCATTCTCTGGCCAAATGGAAGCGTTTGGCGCTCAAACGCTATGAGTTCCACGCCGGGGAGGGCTTGTATACCGACATGAACGCCATCCGCCGGGATGAGGATCTGGACAACATCCACTCGGCCTACGTGGATCAATGGGACTGGGAAAAAATCATCACCGGGGAGGACCGCACGGTTGATTATCTGAAGGCTACCGTTCGCTCTATTGTGGGGGCACTGGTCAATACCCAGAACTTTCTTAAGTCTGTGTTCCCTCAGCTTGCCGGTGTGCCCGACATCTGTTCCGATGTATGCTTCGTTACTGCCCAGGAACTGGAGGACCGCTGGCCCGACTTGACGGGCAAGGAGCGGGAGAACGCCATTGTAAAGGAAAAAGGTACGGTATTTATCATCGGCATCGGCGGTAAGCTGAAGTCGGGAAAACGCCATGACGGACGCGCTCCGGACTATGATGACTGGGACCTGAACGGTGATCTGCTGTTGTGGGACAGCGTGAATGGGCAGGCCATGGAACTGTCTTCCATGGGAATCCGGGTCAGCCCGGAATCTCTGGACCGCCAGCTGACGCTGGCCGGCTGCGATGACCGCAGAGAACTGCCCTTCCACAAAATGCTGCTGGCTGGGGAGCTTCCCCTGACCATGGGCGGCGGTATCGGTCAGTCCCGCGTGTCCATGCTTCTGCTGGGCAAGGCCCATATCGGAGAGGTGCAGGTGTCCCTGTGGGACGAAGAAACCACGGACCTGTGCGCCAGAACCGGGGTTCCCTTACTGTAAAAACGTGATTTCCGCGGCTCAAAAAGAGCCGCGGAAATTTTTTAAAAAAATTTTGAAAAACCTCTTTACAAACGCCAGGCGGTATGGTACTATCATCTTGCAAACGATAATCATTATCGACAAGGAGGCCGATATGGAACGGACCACAAGATACAGTAAAAAGCGGGAAGCCATCCTTACCGCCCTCCGGGCGACCAAGAGCCACCCCACAGCGGAATGGCTCTATCAGACCCTCAAGCCCGAGCATCAGGATCTGAGTCTGGGAACGGTGTACCGTAACCTGACACTTTTCCGGGAGCAGGGGCTGGTCCGCAGTGTGGGTGTTGTGGACGGGCACGAGCGGTTTGATGCCGACACCAGCGACCACACGCACTTTGTTTGCACCTGCTGCCACGCAGTCATCGATATCCCGTCTGTTACGGCCGGGAAACAGGTGGAAGCCCAGGTCAGCGAAAAGTACGGGTTCGAGGTGGCACACCACGACCTGACTGTTTTTGGAACTTGTGCCGAATGTATGCAAAAAAAGATAAAATCTTAAAAAACAAAAAATTCAGGAGGAAATGAAAATGAAAAAGTTTGTATGCTCTGTTTGCGGTTATGTCCACGAGGGTGATAGTGCCCCCGAGAAGTGCCCTGTGTGCAAGGTCCCTGCCGAGAAGTTCAACGAGGTCAAGGGTGAAATGAAGCTGGCTGCCGAGCACGAGTACGGCATCTATGCCAAGACTGTGAAGAACAACCCCGACATCTCCGAGGCGGATAAGAAGTACATCTTCGAGCAGCTTATGGCCAACTTCAACGGTGAGTGCTCCGAAGTGGGCATGTATCTGTGCATGGCCCGTATTGCCCATCGTGAGGGCTATCCCGAGGTGGGTCTGTACTGGGAGAAGGCCGCCTGGGAAGAGGCCGAGCACGCCGCCAAGTTTGCTGAGCTGCTGGGCGAGGATCTGGAGCCTATGATGAAGGCCACCACCAAGGACAACCTGAAGTGGCGTGTGGACTGCGAGTACGGTGCCACCGCCGGCAAGTTCGATCTGGCCGCCTGCGCCAAGAAGAACGGTCTGGATGCCATCCACGACACCGTGCATGAGATGGCCCGTGACGAAGCCCGTCACGGCAAGGCCCTGGAGGGCCTGCTCAACCGCTATTTCAAATAAGAGATAGAGAATTTCAAGGGGGGCAGGTCTGCCCCCCTTGTTTGTTAGCTTGAAGGCGATGTGGTAATTCCGGTGGATAAGGGGGATAGCCCGTGGAACACAACAATGTTGTAAACGCTTTGATCGAGATTCCGTTGGGCTCGAAAAATAAATACGAGCTGGATAAGCAATCCGGAAGGATTATATTGGATCGTGTGCTCTATGCGGCTATGATCTATCCGGCGGAATACGGGATCATTGAGAATACCCTTGCTCCGGACGGGGATCCGCTGGATATTTTGGTGATCTGCTCGGATCCGACTTTCCCCGGTTGTGTTGTTCCCGCCCGGGTACTGGGTTACCTGAGCATGGTAGACAACGGAAAACTGGACTATAAGCTGATTTCAGTAGTAGACTGTGATCCCAGATATGCAGATGTGACGCAGTTGGAGCATCTGTCCCCATTCGTACTGAAAGAGATCGCAAATTTCTTTGCCAACTATAAGGTGCTTCAGAATGTAGCCGTAGAAGTGGGAGAATACTATTCCAAAGAAGCGGCCATCCGCATTATTGGAGAGTGTCGGGAACGGTATGCCCGACAGCAGTGACCTTTCGCCGGATCGTCTGCCGCAAAGCATAATACGGAAAGAGGCATGCCGATCATTGGGAAAGGAGTATAACCATGAAAACGACGAAGTTGCTTGCAGGTTTTCTGCTTGCTGCACTGGTTTTGACTGGATGCAGCATTTATCCGCCGGCGGTACAGCCGGGCGGGGCGGAAGATCCCGCGGTGAGCCGGACAAATGAGACGGCATCTGTGGCGGAAATGATTACGCCGGACCCGATCAAACCTGCACCAGTGAAGCCGGCCGAATCCAGCGCATCAGCCCGTCTGACTAAGACGGAGGCGGAGGCTGTCGCGCTGAAACACGCCGGGTTTGCCGCCGGGCAGGTGAAAGGGCTTAGAAGCGAATATGATTTTGACGATGGAGTGGTACATTACGATGTGGAGTTCCGTGCGGGACAGTGGGAATACGAATACGAGATCCACGCCCAAACGGGTGCAGTGCTGTCCTTCGAAAAAGATGACTGACATGAGTTCCCTGGTGCAGGAATAGAATGGTATGACCAACTGGATAAAAATAAAATTTAAAAGGAGAAATAACCATGAAGTATATTTGTGATGTATGCGGCTGGGTCTATGACGAGTCTGAGACCGGCGTGAAGTGGGAGGATCTGCCCGACGACTTTAAGTGCGAGCTGTGCGGGGTGGGCAAGGATCAGTTCAGCCCCGAAAAGTAAATCAAATCCCCGACGATGATTGTGCCGCCGGTCCCCGTACCGGGGACCGGCGGCATATCCATATTAGATATAAGAAAGGAGTACATAATATGAATGAAAAAGTTGCTGCTTTGCTGAATGATCAGATCAACAAGGAGTTTTACAGCGCCTATCTGTATCTTGATATGTCCAATTACTACGATGAGCTGGACCTGGACGGCTATGCTAATTACTACATGGTTCAGGCACAGGAGGAGCGTGACCATGCTCTTCTGATTATGAAGTATATGCAGAACAATGGGCTGAAGGTGACCCTGGAGGCCATCGGCAAACCGGATAAGACCTTTGCAAGCGTGCTTGATCCGCTGGTCATTGCCGCCGAGCATGAGCGGTATGTGACCGCACTCATTAACAATATCTATCACGAGGCACATCTGGACAAGGACTACCGAACCATGAAGTTCCTGGACTGGTTTGTGGATGAACAGATGGAGGAAGAGGACAGCGCTGATACCATGGTTAGCCGCTATAAACTCTTCGGACAGGACGCCAAGGGGCTGTACCTGTTGGATCAGGAGTATGCCGCCCGGACCTACGCCCCACCCAGCCTGACGCTGTAAGAGTCTCCGCCACCCGCCCCGGCACCTAGCGTGCCGGGGCGTCTTTTTGTGCGGGGATCGGTCGGTCGGCCATTGGAAAACGGCTTCCATGAAGGAACGGGGGGACAGGGAACAAGTTCGGTTTGGTTGACAACGCAGGTGCACGGTGATATACTGAACAAATCGTTCTGGGACCGATACTCTGGACGCAGTTTTGGAAAGGTGATGTATGAGTTATGTGTTCCATCCAGCTTCCTGCCTTTGGTGAAACCGAATATATTGATATTCAGGAAAACAAGGCAGCCAGGGTGATCCTGATCCCTGGCACTGCCACAGCCCGATTTGGAGATTACCGGGCCCTGCTGGAGCGGGAGGGATTTGCGCAAAAGGAACTGTTTTCTGCCGAGCACCGCAGCTTTGCCGCCTATGAGAAGGACGGCTGGGGTGTGTTTTTGAACTATTTTGCCAACACGATTGAGCTGCAGATCGTGGTGGAGGAAAACAGCGCGTACTTTTCCTGCGCGGACACCTGCGGCCCGGTATGCACCACCCCTCAGCTGACCCAGGTGAAGATGAGGGATTACGGCCTTTCCTATGTTGTGCGGCTGTCTGACGGACGGCTGCTGGTAATCGACGGCGGCAACACCTTTGAGGAGGAGCCGGCGGCGCTGTTTGCCCGGCTGAAGAAGGACTCTCCCTTTGAAAAACCGGTGATTGCCGGGTGGATCATGACCCACCCCCATTCCGACCACATCAACTGCTTTTTCCCCTTTATGGAGAAGTATGGCGCTGAGGTAACGGTGGAGCGGTTTTTCTTCAACTTCCCCGAGGCGGACGATTTGGAACACTATCCCAAGCTGGACACGATCAGCAGCGGCTTTGCCCGGTGGCTGGACAGGGATGCAAAGAATATTGAAGTGATCCGCCTGTTCCTTGCCAAGGTAGAGGAGATGGGCGTGCCGGTGTACACGCCCCATACCGGCCAGGACTATCGGCTGGCAGACGCCCGGATCCGATTCCTGGCCACCATGGATGATACCATCCACTGTTCCGACAATATCAATGCCGCATCCCTGATGTTTGTTCTGGAGTTGGGCGGGCAGAAGATCTTTTTCGGCGGCGATGGCTCTTTCAGCGATTCCCGCCTGCCGGAACGCTATGGGAAGGAACTGAGGGTGGACATCCTGCAGGTTCCTCACCACGGCTTTGGCTGCGGGACGGCGGAAGGGCAGATCCAGGGCTATCGGCTGATGGCCCCTCGGGTGTGCCTGTTGCCCGTCAGCAAAAAAGAGGCCTATACATCCTTTACCACCTACCGGGAGGGCACCAATTACCTGATGACCCGGATGGACATCGAGGAGATGATCACCGGGGAGGAGGAGCGCACCCTGTCTCTGCCTTACAGCCCGGAGCCGGACGGGGCGTTCCAATTGGCACAGCGGTACCTGGAGGGAAGAGACAACTGCGGCGCCCGGACGTGGGTCTTTATGGACCTGAATACCGGCCGCCGGGAGGACTTTATCTTCTCTGTGCTCAACACAACCTTTATCAACGCCGAGTTGGATGTGGAGATATTTATTGAGAACATGCAGAAGAAGATCATCTGCATCAAAAACAAGGGCCTGCGCCGTGGAGTGTTCCGCCTGAACTGCCTGCTGAACCCCGAGGAGGACCAGAGCGCGTTTGACCGGCCGGACTTTTTGGAAAACCTGGGCATCCCGGAAAATGTCGGTTTTTCCGTACGCTTTATCAGTGATAAGCCTGTGGTCATTTCCCATCGGGACCACACACCGGCCTACCGCTCCACGGTTGTTTAAGGAACGGCTGAGTGCGTAAGGTTCCCGCTTGACAAAGCGGTGGGCGTGTGATAGCATGATATACACATATAAAACAAGTTTGGAGGGGAACACCATGAAGATTCAGACCCTGGACACCAAGAACCTGTGCCAGAGCGCCAAGAACGGCGGCTGCGGCGAGTGCCAGACTTCCTGCCAGTCTGCCTGCAAGACCAGCTGCGGCATTGCCAACCAGCAGTGCGAGAAGTAAGCAACCATGCTGAATAAAAAATGCCGCCTTTTGGGCGGCATTTTTTCTGATTACCTGTACTGTAAGGGAGTCGTTACTATGATCCATTGTTATAAGCTGGGCGGCCTGAATATCGTGCTGGATATTTATTCCGGCAGCGTCCACGTGGTGGATGAGGTAGCCTACGATATGATCGGCATGTATGAGAACAGCAGCCGGGAGCAGGTCGTGACCGCCATGCTGGAAAAGTATCCTGGCGTATCCCGTCAGGAACTTGAGGAGGGCTGCGAGCAGATCGAGCAGCTCCGGCAGGCGGGCGTGCTGTTCGCCCCGGATACCTTTGCGCCCATCGCCGGTCAGCTGAAGGAGAAGACCTCCGGCGTGGTCAAGGCCCTGTGCCTGCACGTGGCCCACACCTGCAACCTGAACTGCTCCTACTGTTTTGCCAGTCAGGGCAAATACCACGGGGATCGGGCTGTGATGAGCTATGAGGTAGGCAAGCAGGCGCTGGACTTTCTCATGGAAAACTCCAAGGGCCGCCGCAACCTTGAGGTGGATTTCTTCGGCGGAGAACCGCTGATGAACTTTGACGTAGTCAAGCAGCTGGTGGCCTATGCCCGCAGCAGGGAGAAAGAGTGCGGCAAGAACTTCCGCTTTACACTGACCACCAACGGCGTGCTGATCGATGACGATGTGATCGACTTTGCCAACCGGGAGATGAGCAATGTGGTGCTCAGTCTGGACGGCAGAAAAGAGATTCATGACCGCTTCCGTGTCGACCACGCAGGCAACGGCAGTTGGGAGCGCATCGTGCCAAAATTCCAGCAGATGGTCAAGGCGCGGGAGGGGAAAAACTATTACATGCGCGGCACCTTCACCCACGCAAACCCTGACTTTTTGAAGGACATCGAGACCATGCTGGACCTGGGCTTTACCGAGTTGAGCATGGAGCCGGTGGTGTGCGCCCCAGATGATCCCTCCGCCCTGACAGCGGAAGACTTGCCTATCGTGCTGGAGCAGTATGAAAAACTGGCCGAGCTGATGCTGGAGCGCCATCGGGAGGGCAAGCCCTTTACCTTCTATCACTACATGATCGACCTGAAGGGTGGTCCCTGCATCTACAAGCGGGTGTCCGGCTGTGGTTCGGGCACGGAGTACATGGCGGTCACCCCATGGGGCGACCTGTACCCCTGCCACCAGTTCGTGGGCGAGGAGGCCTTTAAGCTGGGCGACGTGTTCCACGGCGTGACTAACACCAACGTACAGCAGGAGTTCGCCTCCTGCAATGTCTATTCCCGCCCCGAGTGCGCCGACTGCTGGGCCAAGCTCTATTGCTCCGGCGGCTGCGCGGCCAACGCCTACCATGCCACCGGCGCAATCACCGGGGTCTATTCCTACGGATGCGACCTGTTCCGCAAGCGGATGGAGTGTGCCATCATGCTGGAAGCGGCCAAGTCGCTGGATGGTCAGTAATGGACACGCCTATTTGTGATTTCGTGCGCGCCTACGCCCAAAAGGGGGTACAGCGTTTGCACATGCCCGGCCACAAAGGAACCGGTCCTCTGGGTGTGGAAACCCTTGACATCACTGAGGTGCAGGGGGCGGACGAGCTTTACCGGCCGGAAGGGATCATCCTGCGCAGTCAGGAAAACGCGGCCGGGCTGTTCGGCACGGCCCAGACTCTGTACTCCACCGAAGGCTCCTCCCTGGCCATTCGGGCCATGGTGTACCTTGCAGCCCTCTATGCCCGTTCAAAGGGCAAAATGCCCCGCATCGCGGCCGGGCGCAACGCCCACAAGACCTTTATGACCGCTGCCGCCCTGCTGGATGTGGAGGTGGACTGGCTGTTTCCCGAACGCTGGGAGGGGTTGGCCTCCTGCTCCATCACGGAAAATGGCCTGGAGGATTACCTGACCCGGGCGAAGGAGCTGCCCGTGGCGGTGTATATCACCAGTCCGGATTATCTGGGCCATATAGCCGATATCCGTGCGCTGGCCCGGGTGTGCCGGAAATTCGGAGTGCTGTTGCTGGTGGATAACGCCCACGGGGCGTACCTGCGCTTTTTACCGGAGGACAGGCACCCCATTGCGCAGGGGGCGGACCTGTGCTGTGATTCCGCGCACAAAACCCTGCCGGTCCTTACCGGCGGCGCATATCTGCACTTGAGCTGCAACGCGCCGGATCTGATGCATGAGCGTGCCCGGTCAGCTATGGATCTGTTTGCCTCCACCAGCCCTTCCTACCTGATTCTGCAGTCTCTGGACGCCGCGAATGCTTATCTGGCGGGAGATTACAGGCGGCGGCTGGCGGACTTTGCCCAGGCGGTGGAGGAGACGAAGAAGCGCCTGAGGAGGGCGGGATACGTCCTTTTGGGTGACGAACCGCTGAAGCTGACCCTTGCTCCCAAGGTGTGGGGCTACACTGGCGTGGAGCTGGCTGCGCAGCTGGCCGAACAGGGCTTGGAGTGTGAGTTCTCCGATCCGGACTACGTGGTGCTTATGCTTGCACCGGAGAATGGAACGGGGTGTCTGGAAGAACTTGAACGTGTGCTGGTAGACATTCCCCAACGTAGGCCCATAACAACGCTGCCCCTGGCCATGAACAGGCCGGAGCGCTGGTGTTCACCCCGTAAGGCCCTGCTGCAGGTGGGGCAGGAGCGGGAACTGCAGGCCTGCCGTGGTATGGTGCTGGCCAGCCCCATGGTCAGCTGCCCGCCCGCCATACCCATCGTGGCGTGCGGTGAGGTGATCGATCAGGCGGCAATCGACTTGATGGCATATTATGGGGTGAAGCGCTGTCGTGTAGTAAGAAAAGAAAATGTATAAAAACAAGGAGCATGTATGCTCCTTGTTTTTTAAAGCATATAGTGAATACAAGGGAAAGAGGTGTGAGGATGAAACCGGTGAGGACACTTCGGATAGCGGGGTTGCCCCTGCCCGTGTACGCTCTGACGGTGGCGCTGTCGGTGGTGTGTATGGTGGCAGACAGCATGCCCGCCAATATGGTGGGTGCGTTTTTCTTCCTAATGACCCTTGGCGAGGGTATGAATCTGCTTGGCAACAGCATTCCTGTGGTGCGCACCTTTCTGGGTGGGTCCGTGTTCTGCACCCTTGGGGGTGCCGTGCTGGCCTTTGGAGGCCTTGTGCCCGAAACGGTTGTGGGGACGGTGGACCAGTTTGTCAACGGCTCGGGCTTCCTCACACTGTATATTAGCGGCCTGATCACAGGCAGTTTGTTCAACATTGACCGGAAGCTGTTGCTGCGGGCCAGTGTAAAACTGCTGCCGGTGGCCGCAATTGCGGTATTGGCCGGGACACTGGTGTGCGGACTTTTGGGAATGCTCCTTGGTGAGGGATTCTGGGACAGCATTTTGTATATCGCTGTGGCCATGACCAGCGGCGGTATGACAGCGGGGACGGTGCCGTTGTCCTCCATCTATTCCGCTCAGCTGGGCGTTCCGGCGGCGGACGTGCTCAACCGTATGGCTCCGGCCACAGTGCTGGGCAACTGTCTTGCACTAATTTTCGCGGGGCTGATGAAAGATTCTGGAAAAACGGTTCCCCGCTGGACGGGAAATGGACAGTTGGTCAACGATGACCGGCCTGTAAAACCGGTGCCCGTGACCGAACTGAAGGTGGAGAAACTGGTGGGTGGCTTTTTGCTGTCTGTGGCTTTTTATGCCGGAGGCGCGCTGCTCAATGGGCTGTTTCCCGTGGTGCCCACCTATGCCTTTATGATCCTGCTGGTGGTCATTGTCAAATGCGGCGGACTGTTTCCAGAAGAGGTGGAGGATGCCGCCCGGCAGTGGGGGCGGTTCGTGATCCCGGCCTGGACGGCGGCGGCCCTGTTCTCTCTTGGTGTGGTGTTTATTGACCTGAACGTGATTTTGGCCAATCTGACCTGGACCTTTTTGCTCACGGTGCTGGCGGTAGAGGTGACCATCACCCTGACAGCCGCCCTTTTGGGCAAGGCGGTGGGGTTCTACCCGGTGGAGTCGGCTATCGCGGCGGGGATGTGCACCACCAATATGGGGGGAAGCGGCAATGTGGCGGTGCTGTCTGGGGCAAACCGCATGGAACTGCTGCCCTTTGCACAGATCGTTACCCGCACCTGCGGCGCACTGATGCTGACGGCGGGCGGGATTCTGGTGCAGTTCTTTGGATGAAAACAGCGGGGACTTAGAGTCCCCGCTGTTTATTTATTGTCGCTGACAAAGTAAACCACTGGCTATGCCAGTGGAAAAGAAAAAGCTTATAGCGAGGAAAGAAGTAAATAAGAAAAAGTCTCCGAGTCGAAACAGGGAAAGGTTTGCCGACCAGACCTGGAACAACTCGGAGACTAATTCATGACAAATTGCTAAGCTAACGATGTGCAAAGACTTTCGTTTGGTAGGCAGTGCCCGTTTACGGGCAGCAGGGCATCTGATGCAAGAGAAAGAATTTTCAGTGCGTCTTGAGACGCTTGCCGGTAATAAGCCCTT
>JAZSJB010000072.1:0-15502 GCA_045534105.1 Lawsonibacter sp.
GACACATCGTCCCGGTCCAGACCCAGCTGGAACAGGGCGGCGGCGATGGCATCCTCTTCCGAGCGCCCGGGAGTCCCGATGAATTTACGCATGGTCAGACACTCTCCTTATTCCTCGTCCGCCTTGGGCGCGGGCTCGGCATCTTCGTTCTTTTTGTTCAGGGCAGTGAGATCCACCTTTTCGGTCACTTGGACTCCGGCCTGCTTCATGGCCTGCTTCTCATGCTCCTTACGGCTCTTTTTGTCAACAGGAGCCAAAGTATTTGGGTCCACATACTCCGTCACGCCGCCAAAGCGGTCGGGAATATAAGAACGGCCACGGGCATGGGCACGCAGCCCCTCCCGGCTGTCTTCCTTATTTACGCCCTCCTGTGCGGGCTCGGCATCCTTTTTGATGCCCTTTTTCCTGTTCTGCTTTTCTTCCTCTGCCCGGCGGGCACGTTCCAGACGAGCCTGTTCCTTGCGCTGCTTCTCCTCTTCCTTTTCCCGGAGCTCCCGCTCCTCGGCGGCCTTGCGGGCGGCCTCATAGTCCTTTCTCAACATACGGGAGGCAATGACCTCCTGCACCATGGAGAACAGGCTGTTGGCGATCCAGTAGATACACAGTGCGGCAGGCATGGAAAAACCGATCCACAGAGACATGAGGGGCATCATCCACATCATGGTGCGGCTGGTCTTTTCCGCCTGGTCGTTTTTGGGCTGATTGCTCATCCGGTTGGTCATCGTGGACACCTTGGACATGAGCACGCTCAGTCCCGTGGACACCATGACCAGCAGGAATGCACCGATCACGTTCCAGGAGGGGTCCTGCCAGATCTTCCAGGTAGGCATGGAGGCAAGGTCAATGCCCAGGAAGGAGAAGTTCATCACAAAGACATTGACGCTCTCGCCAAGGGTGGCAGTCAGCGCAGGGAGGCTCTCCTTGGTGATCAGAGATGCCAGATACAGCTGATCATAGCCGCGGCTGACAAATTCGGTGGTCGCTTCCCGGATCCAGCCGTTTTCCAGTGCCACGGTGCCCCAGTTCAGGGCATCGGCAACCTGCTGGATCTGCTCGGGGTTCAGGCCCATAAGGTACTTCAGGGGCTCGCGAATAATGGCGTACAGGGGAAGCAGAACGAAAATGGGAAGCAGGGACCACAGACAGCCGCCCATGGGATTGACCTTTTCCTTTTCGTAAAGCTTTTGCATCTCCAGATTATAGCGCTGCTGGTCCTTGCCATACTGCTTCTTCAACTGATCCAGCTTGCCGGAGAGCATGTTCATCTGAATCATACTCTTTTTGCCCTTCAGGGACATGGGAAAGAGAATGACCTTGACCACCAGGGCAAAGAGTATGATGGCAAGACCATAGTTACTGAAAAAGCTGTTGAAGAAGTTCAGCAGCAGGGAAAACGGGGATACGATGTAATACATCAGATCCATGTTTGCTCCTCCAATATTATGTTGTTAATATGATCCGTCTATGGGACGGGATCATATTCCATCGACTTCTGCCGGTGAAAGGGATGACAGCGTAAAAGCCTGCGCACTGCAAGCCAGCCACCCTTGAGCGCGCCGTATTTTTCCACTGCCTCCAGCGCGTACTGGGAGCAGGAGGGGATAAAGCGGCAGCAGGGGGGGCGGACAGGGGAAATATTCTTCCGGTAAAACCGGATCAGGGAGAGCAGCAGCTGCTTCATGACGGTTCTTCTCCGCCGGCCAGCAGGCCCAGCCTGCGGGCCAAGGTAAGAAAACTGCGCTCCATCTCGCCGTAATGGGCGTAGACCGCCTTGACCCGGGCCACGATCACAATGTCCCAGCCGGGGGAAAGGCGGTGCTCATTGGTGCGATAGATCTCACGCAGGCGGCGGCGCACCCGGTTGCGCTGGACAGCATGGCCCAGCTTGACCCCGGTGGTCAACCCCAGACGGCTGGTGTCCCGCCGGTTTTTCCGGCAGTAAACAGCCATGTAGGGGCCGGCTGCGGACATTCCTTTGCTGTAAAGACGGCGAAATTCGTGATTCTGTTTGAGAGAAACCGTATATTTCATCCGTCTCACGCTCCCGTATAGCAGCTGCAGGCCTTTATAATTCTCCAGATGCTCACGCAGGGGCGGGGGATTTCCATCCCACGCCCCTACTTTAAAACGATGTCATCGCTTTTTGGCGCCACCTTAGTGGGTCAGGCGCGCACGGCCCTTAGCGCGGCGGCGGGCCAGAACCTTCCGGCCATTGCGAGTGGCCATGCGCTTGCGGAAGCCGTGCTCCTTGGAGCGCTGGCGCTTTTTGGGCTGATAGGTACGAAGCATGCGGGACACCTCCTGTTACGAACTGAAGCTGCCGTTGTGATCCGGCAGCACACCACAACAGCCGGTCTGTCGGCTGCGGTCGTCAAAATAAGCTATGCCAAAACATAGCGTGCCACTCATTATAGAACAGGAAAAGTCATTCTGTCAACCACAAATTTTCAGGAAAAGCCCAGGTTTTCTCTGCATTCCAGCCGCGATACAAGATATTGTGGTTCCCTTTTTTTCTGGCCCAATTATAAATTGCAAAACATGATCTACCAACGGAAAATTTGGAATAAAATCATCCGCTTGTCCCTCTTTTCCACCGGGTTTTTCCCCTTTGTGGACTAATTTAAAAATATACCTATATTATAAATAAAAAACAAGTCAAACACCTTGCTCTGAAAGCATATTTTTGGTATAATAAATCAGATTGACCTACTGTGTTTCCACAGGGGGAACACAGGTTCTTTTTTGTATAACGGCGCGGCCTGCGCGCTTTCCCTTAACTCTTTTTTCAGGAGGTTTTCTGCATGATCAATTCCGCCGCTGACATTTGGGCAAAAGTCCTGTCTCTGATGCAGGCAGACCTGACTTCTGTTACCATTAACACCTGGTTCAGCGATACGACCGCCGTAGATCTGGAAGAGGACCGACTGATCCTGTGCTCTCCCAATCCCATGAACCGGGACATTATATCCAAGCGGTATACCGGCTACATCAAAAAGGCGCTTAAGGAGCTTTTTTCCGCTGATCTTGAGGTGCTTGTCCTGTCTCAGGAGGAGGCCGAGTCCCGCCGCCAGCCTCAAAAGAACTCCCTGTTTCCCGGTACGGACGATTACACCTTTGATAAATTCGTGGTGGGATCTTCCAACAAGTTTGCTCACGCTGCCGCCCAGGCAGTAGCCGATGCACCGGCTCAAAGCTATAACCCTTTGCTGATCTACGGTGAATCCGGCCTTGGAAAGACCCATCTGCTCTATTCCATCGCCCATACCATCCATCAAAACCACCCGGAATACCGCATCGTATATATCAAGGGAGAGACCTTCACCAATGAGCTGATCCGGGCCATCCGGGAAGGGCGCAATCAGGAATTCCGTGAAAAGTACCGCTCTGCCGATGTGTTTCTTATGGACGACGTGCAGTTTATCGCCGGCCGGGAATCCACTCAGGAGGAGTTCTTCCATACCTTCAATACCCTGTATGAATCCAAGCGGCAGATCGTACTCACCTCTGACCGGCCACCCAAAGAGATGCTCCGTCTGGAGGACCGGCTAAAGACCCGGTTTGAATGGGGTCTGCTGGCTGATATTCAACCACCGGATTATGAAACCCGCATGGCAATTATCAAAAACAAATCTATCCGGATGGGGCTGGAGCTGCCTGACTTCCTGCTGCAGCTGATCGCTGAAAATATTACCGCAAATGTCCGTCAGATCGAGGGCACGATCAATAAGATCCTTGCCTATCAGCAACTAATGGGTGACAGCGTGGACAAGGAGACCATTATCCGTGCCGTTAAGGACATGTTTAAGGACAAGGCAGATATTCTTCCTACTGCCGATGTAATCATTGATGAGGTCTGCAAGTTCTACAACACCGAATCTGACCTGCTACGGGGCCAGGGCCGTACCAAGGACATCTCTCTGGCCCGGCAAATCGCCATGTACCAGATCCGCCGCATGACCAATCTTTCCCTGAAAGAGATTGGCCGGGAATTTGAAAACCGCGATCACACCACTGTTCTCCATGCCATTGAGCGCATTGAGAAGATGGTCAAAGAACAGCCCGAGACGGCGGAGATCATTAAGGATATTACCGCGAATATTAATGCTCGTTACGAATAAATAATCCCCATAAAATGTTGTATTGTGGAAAACTGGCTGTGGATAAAACAGAAATAAAAAATACCCTGTTGAAAACCACCCAATTTCATCCACACCCCCTGTTGAACCGCTTTGGCTTGCGGCGCAAGGAAATGCGGAGATTTTCCACAAAAAAATCGCCTATTAACTACTGTTACTAAAAATAATGATCCTCTCCTCTTTTAAGAGAGAAAACAGCACGAAAAGGGAGGTACTTCCTCAATGAAATTTTCCTGTGAAAAGGCCCTGCTTCAGAACGCGGTGGCCACGGCATCCCGCACCGTATCTCAGAAGAGCTCTATTCCTGCTCTGGAGGGTATTCTCATCGAGGCCGGCAGTGTGCTGCGCCTGACCGGTTACAATCTGGAAACCGGCATCCGCACCGTTGTCCCCGCTGACATTACCCAGCCCGGCTCTCTGGTCCTGTCTGCCCGCCTGTTCGGGGAGATCGTGCGTAAAATGCCCGATGACATTGTTTTCTTTTCTGCAGACAACTATATGGTCAACGTGCGCTGTGGTATGAGTGAGTTCAATATTCTGGGCACTGATCCTGAGGAGTTTCCCGAGCTTCCTGTAGTGGATGACCTGAATTCTTTCACTTTGGAGCAGGAGAACCTGCGATCCATGATCAGCCAGACACTGTTTGCCGTCAGCGACAATGAAAGCCGCCCGGTCCATACCGGATCCCTGTTTGAGGTGGAAGGCGAGCAGCTGACCGTGGTTTCCGTGGACGGCTACCGTCTGGCGCTGCGCCGGGAAAAAATCGGGGATAAGAAGGGGCTGGGCGCATTCTCCTTCGTGGTACCCGGCTCTGCCCTGAGCGAGGCGGAGAAGATATGCTCCGGCGGTGAAAAGCCCATTACCGTGATTCAGGGCGCCCGCCACGTCATGTTCGATACGGGAGATACCATTCTGGTATCCCGCCGGCTGGAAGGTGAGTTCCTGGCCTGGCGCAATGCCATTCCCAAGAACAGCACCGTCAAGGTGGAGGGCGATAAGCGCGCACTGCTTGCTTCTATCGACCGCGTGTCCCTGATTATCAGCGACAAGCTGAAAAGTCCTCTGCGCTGTGTCTTTGACGATGGCATGCTGTCCATCACCACCAAGACCGGCATTGGTGACGCTGCCGACCAGTGTCCCATCGACGGCAACGGCGGTGGTCTGGAGATTGGTTTCAACAACAAGTATCTGATGGACGCTCTGAAGGCTGCTCCCGCGGACCGGGTTCGTCTGGAGATGAGTTCCGGGGTAGCTCCCTGTATTATCCTGCCCGCCGAGGGGGAGGAAAACTTTGTTTACATGGTTCTGCCGGTCCGGCTGAAAGCCAATTAAAAGAGGATATTTATGGAATCTCATGAAATCAAGATCCACACCGAGTTTATCAAACTCCAGGATCTGCTGAAATTTGCCGGCGCGGTTGAGACCGGCGGCGATGCCAAACTGATTATTCAGGAGGGACGGGTCACCGTCAACGGCGAGGTGTGCACCATGCGTGGCAAAAAAATGCGCCCCGGTGACCGCTGTGCCATCGACAACGAGCTGGAGCTGGTCGTCACATGATGGTCAAATCGCTGGAACTGGACTTTTTCCGCAATTATGTCCATCTGGAGGCGGATTTTGACCCCAGAGTAAACCTGATTTACGGAGAAAACGCTCAGGGCAAGACCAACCTGCTGGAGGCGCTGGCCTACCTGTCCACCGCCCGGTCCCACCGGGCGCGGTACGACAAAGAAATGATTCTGCTTGGGGTGGACGACGCCTTTATTAAAGGGCAGGTCTTTTCCCGGGAACGGGATTTTACGCTGGAAGCCCATCTGTCCCGGGGCAAAAGCCGTCAGCTTTACTCCAATGGGGTGCGGCTGAAGTCGGCGGGAGAGCTGTCCGGGATCCTGACTACCGTCCTGTTCTGCCCGGAGGATCTGTATCTGATCCGGGAGGGGGGCGCAGCCCGACGCAAGTTTCTGGACAGCGCCATCTGTCAGCTCCGGCCGAAGTATGCTCAGGCTCTGGCAGAATTCAACCGCCTGTACGAGCATAAGACCCGTATTTTGCGGGACTGGCCGGAAAATCCGTCACTATTGGCCACGCTGGATGACTTTAATTTGCGTCTGGCCCAGACCGGAGCTATTCTGATCCACTATCGGGCCCACTTTGTCAAACGGCTCATGGACCACGCACCCGCCATCCACGCCGATTTCTCCGGCGGTCGGGAGGAATTGTCTCTGACTTACGAGACTGTGTCCACCGTTACCGACCCGCAGGCTCAGCCCAGAGCCATTCTGGAGCAGCTGCTGGACCACCAGGAGCGCCACCGTCAGGCGGAACTGGACAGCCGTCAATGTCTGTCCGGCCCCCATAAGGACGATGTGGCCGTGTCCCTGAACGGCATGTCTGCCAAAATGTATGGTTCTCAGGGCCAGACCAGAACGGCGGCCCTGTCCCTGAAGCTGGCCCAGCGGGAGATTTTTCAGGTGGAGACCGGAGAATGGCCGGTACTGCTGCTGGACGACGTACTCAGCGAACTGGACCCAAAACGGCAGTCCTTTGTGCTAAACCGTATTCAGGGCGGCCAGGTGTTCATCACCTGCTGTGAGGAGGATAAGCTGGACGGATTGGAGGGCGGAAAGGCCTTCCATATCAAGGACGGTAAGCTGATTTAAGGAGCACATATGTATCTGCATTTAGGACAATCCGTTGTCGTTCCCTATCGGGACGTGATCGGAATTTTTGATATGGACAACGCCAGCTGGGCCTATAAAACCAGAGAGTTTCTGGATACGGCTCAGGAGGAGGGCCGGGTGATCTGGGTCTGTGATGATCTGCCCCGCTCCTTCGTGGTCACGGACAACGGCAGTGAAAACTGGCAGGTCTATGTGTCCCAGTTGTCCTCTGCCACCCTGCAGGGGCGCATGGAACGCAATATATTTGAGATAAGCAACGATTAAGCGGCAACGCTTTGTGAAACAGCGGAGGTAAACTATGTCTGAAGAACTGGAACTGAACTCCACCCAGGTGGAACACGAATACGGCGGATCGGAGATCCAGGTGCTGGAGGGACTGGAAGCAGTCCGCAAGCGCCCGGGTATGTACATTGGCTCCACCAGTGAGTCCGGCCTGCACCATCTGGTCTACGAGATCGTGGACAACTCCATTGATGAGGCTCTGGCCGGGTACTGTGATGAGATCACCGTCACCATCAACGAGGGGGATACCATCACCGTCACTGACAATGGCCGTGGTATCCCCGTGGATATCCAGCCTCAGACGGGCAAGCCTACGCTGGAAGTGGTGTTTACCATCCTCCACGCCGGCGGCAAGTTCGGCGGCGGCGGCTATAAGGTGTCCGGCGGCCTGCACGGCGTGGGTGCCTCCGTGGTCAACGCCCTGTCCGAGTGGCTGGAGGTGCAGGTGCACAAAAACGGCAAGATCCACCAGATGAAGTTTGCCCGGGGCCATATCACCCAGGAAATGACTATCATCGGGGACACCGACCGTACGGGCACTATCGTCACCTTCAAACCCGACCCGGAGATGTTCGACACCACGGTGTACAATTACGAGCCCCACCACACCCGTATGCAGCAGCAGGCCTTCCTGAACGCCGGTCTGCGCATCTCCATCGCCGATGAGCGCGTGTCCAGCGCCGACAAGGCGGAGGAGGACCGCCGCCACTCCATGTGCTATGAGGGCGGTATCCGGGAGTATGTCACCTGGCTCAATGCCAACAAGACCCCCGTCCATCCCGAGGTCATCTACGTTTCCGGTGCCAAAGAGGACTCCATGGCGGAGATCGCCCTGCAGTACAACGACGGCTACCAGGAGAACATGGTATCCTTCGCCAACAACGTGCGTACCCCTGAGGGCGGCATGCACGAAGAGGGCTTCCGCCGTGCTCTGACCACCGCCCTTGCAAACTACGGCAAGCGCATGAAGATCCTCAAGGAGGACGACAAGCTGTCCGGCGAGGACTGCCGCGAGGGTCTGACCGTGGTCATTTCTGTCAAGCTGACCGAGGCCCAGTTCGAGGGTCAGACCAAGGCCAAGCTGGGCAACAGCGAGATCCGTACCCTGGTCAATAACGTGGTCAGCGAGAAACTGGACGCGTATCTGGAGGAAAATCCCCAGGTGGGCAAGGCTATTCTGGAAAAGGCCCTGATGGCCGCCCGTGCCCGTGAGGCCGCCCGCAAGGCCCGAGAGAATGTCCGCCGCAAGAACGGACTGGAATCCGGCCAGATGCCCGACAAGCTGCAGGATTGTAATGAGCGCGATCCGTCCCTGTGCGAGCTGTACATCGTGGAGGGCGACTCCGCTGCCGGCTCCGCCATCGGTGGCCGTGACTCCCGATTCCAGGCCATTCTGGCTATGTGGGGCAAGATGCTAAACGTGGAAAAGGCTCGTGTGGATAAGGTTTACGGCAACGATAAGCTGACTCCCCTGATCGTGGCGCTGGGCGCCGGTATCGGCGACGAATTTGATATTGAAAAGCTGCGCTACCACAAGATCGTTATCATGTCCGATGCCGACGTGGACGGCGCCCACATCCGCACCCTGCTGCTGACCTTCTTCTTCCGCTATATGCGCCCGCTGATCGAAAACGGCTACGTTTACTCCGCTGTGCCCCCCCTGTACAAGCTGACTCAGGGCAAGGAGACCCGGGTGGCCTACTCCGACGAGCAGCGCGACCAGATTTCTGCCGAACTGCGCGCGGAAAAGCCCAATGCCAAGATTGAAATTCAGCGCTATAAGGGCTTGGGCGAGATGAACAAGGAAGAGCTGTGGGAGACCACTATGGACCCGGAAAAGCGCACCCTGCGCCGCATTACGCTGGACGATGCCGTCCGGGCGGATCAGATTTTCGCCCTGCTGATGGGCGAAGAGGTGGAGCCCCGCAAGCACTGGATCGAGAAAAACGCCCAGTACGCAGAGAATTTGGATTTCTAAGCGAGGTCTTATATGGACAAAAATAGAATTTCTATTCTTAAACAGAGCTTTGACTTTATTGTTCACAAAGAAGAACAAATAGACTACTGGTTTGCCAGAGAGTTGCAGAAGTGTTTGGGCTATAAAACATGGGAAAATTTTGAGGCCGTTATTTATCGTGCCATGGATTCCGTGAAAGCTACTGGGGTAGATGTTTCAGACCATTTTCGTGAAGTCACGAAAATGGTCCCAATAGGGAGTGGGGCAGAAAGACCGGTTACTGATTATATGCTGACCCGGTATGCCTGTTATTTGATTGCGCAGAACGGAGATCCAAAAAAAGAGGAAATTGCCTTTGCTCAGAGTTATTTCGCGGTTCAGACAAGAAAACAAGAACTGATCGAAGAGCGAATTTCGTATATGGAACGACTGGAAGCCAGAGGCAGACTGAGAGACTCTGAGAAAAGACTTTCCCAAAATATCTTTGAACGAGGAGTGGATGAAAAAGGCTTTGGCCGTATTCGTTCAAAAGGAGATCAGGCCCTATTTGGCGGACACTCGACACAAGAAATGAAGGATCGTTATGGAATTAAGAGCGGCCCTTTGGCGGATCGGTTGCCGACACTGACGATTGCGGCAAAAAACCTTGCAATGGAAATGACGAACTACAACGTGGAAGAAAACGACTTGCAAGGAGAAGATAGCATAACAAAAGAACATGTTCAAAATAATTCCAGTGTTCGTTCTATGTTAGGCAAACGAGGAATTATGCCGGAAAACCTTCCTCCTGCGGAAGACATAAAGAAACTGGAGCGAAGAGTGAAAAAACAAGAAAAAGCAATCTCGGAACAGGCAGAAAAATTGCCTAAAAAAGAGAGTTAATAAGGAATAAAGGTTCATGCCTTGAAAAAGGAGAACACATAACATGGCACATAATCGTTCTTATAAACCCGAAGATATTCTCTTCCCCAATCAGAAAATCGATGAATCCCATCTGGTGGAGGAGATGGAGAAATCCTACATTGAATACGCCATGAGCGTCATCGTGGGCCGTGCTCTGCCCGATGTGCGGGACGGCCTGAAACCCGTTCACCGCCGCATTCTGTACAGCATGCATGAAGGCGGCCTGACCCCGGACAAGAAGTATAAAAAATCTGCCGCCTGCGTGGGTGACGTGCTGGCCAAGTACCACCCCCACGGCGACAGTTCCGTGTATGATGCCATGGTGCGTATGGCCCAGGATTTCTCCCTGCGCTATATGCTGGTGGATGGCCAGGGTAACTTCGGTGATGTGGACGGCAACCCCGCCGCCGCCTATCGTTATACCGAGGCCCGCATGGCCAAAATCTCTCTGGAGATGCTCCGTGACATCGACAAGGAGACGGTGGATTGGGACCCCAACTTTGACGAGAGCCTGAAAGAGCCCCGCGTACTCCCCTCCCGGTTCCCCAACCTGCTGGTCAATGGTTCCAGCGGTATCGCTGTGGGTATGGCCACCAATGTCCCCCCTCACAACCTGACAGAGGTTATCAACGCCTGCCTGTGCGTGCTGGACAATCCCGAGGCGGAGCTGGCTGATCTGATGGAGCATATCAAGGGCCCTGATTTTCCCACCCGTGGCATCATCATGGGCCGCAGCGGCATCCGCGCCGCCTATGCCACCGGCCGCGGCAAGGTGGTGGTCCGCGCCCGCACCGAGTTCGAGGACTTCGGCAACGGCCGCACCCGCATCATCGTCAACGAGCTGCCCTATCAGGTGAACAAGAAGCAGCTGATCAAAAATATCGCCGATCAGGTCAAGGAAAAGCGGCTGGAGGGTATCTCCGACCTGCGTGACGAGACCGACCGCAACGGTATGCGTATCGTCATCGAGCTGAAGAAGGATGCCAACGGTCAGGTGGTGCTGAACAACCTGTTCAAACAGACCGCCCTGCAGTCCAACTTCTCCATCATCCTGCTGGCTCTGGTCAACAACCAAAAGCAGCCCAAAATTCTGACCCTGCGGCAAATTTTGGACGAATATCTGGACTTCCAGAAGGAAATTATCGTCCGGCGCACCCGCTTTGACCTGCGCAAGGCCCAGGAGCGCGCCCACCTGTTGCAGGGGCTGCTCATCGCTCAGGACAACATTGACGAGGTCATCAAGATCATCCGCTCTTCCTACGATAACGCCAAGCAGAACCTTATGGACCGCTTTGGTCTGGATGACGTGCAGGCCCAGGCCATCTGCGATATGCGCCTGATCGCCCTGCAGGGCCTGAACCGGGAGAAGCTGGAAAACGAATTTAAGGAGCTGCAGGAAAAGATCGAGTACTACAACCGCGTCCTGTCCGACGATACGTTGGTTCGCGACATCCTGAAGGAGGAGCTGACCGTCATCCGGGACAAGTTCGGCGATGACCGCATCACCGAAATTCAGGACGTGGCCGATGAAATCGACATCGAGGACCTTATTGAAGAGGAGCAGTGCGTCTTCACCCTGACTCAGGCGGGCTACATCAAGCGCACCCCCGTCAGCGAGTATGCCGCCCAGTCCAAGGGCGGCATGGGCAAGAAGGGCATGACCACCCGGGACGAGGACTGCGTGGTGGACGTGTTCACCGCCTCCAGCCACGATTTCCTGTTCTTCTTCACCGACACCGGCAAGGTGTACCGCAAGAAGGGCTATCAGATCCCCGAAAGCGGCAAGGCCGCCAAGGGCACCAATATCATCAACATTCTGCAGGTGGAGCCGGGCGAGCGTGTGCAGACCATGATCCATACCAGAGAGTTGTCCGAGGATGTGGAGCTGTACCTGATGATGGTCACCCGCAACGGCACCGTCAAGCGTTTGCCTGTCTCTTCCCTGAAGAACATCCGCCAGAACGGCATTCGTGCCCTGACCCTGGATGAGGGCGACGAGCTGATCGCCGTGCGGGAGACGGACGGAAAGCAGAAGATCCTCATCGCTACCCACGACGGCATGGCCTGCTGCTTCGACGAAAACGACGTGCGCGCCATGGGCCGCACCGCCGTTGGCGTCCGTGGCATCAAGCTGCGCGAGGGTGACTATGTGGTGGGCGCCGCCCGGGCAATCCCCGGAAAGGACGTGCTCACCATCACGGAAAAGGGCTACGGCAAGCGCACCCCCGTGGAGGAGTACCGCATCACCAACCGCGGCGGCATCGGTATCAAGAACTACATGGTCACCGAAAAGACGGGCAAGATCGTGGGTGTCAAGGTGGTGGACGGCAGCGAGGATCTGCTGCTGGTCACTCAGGCGGGCATCCTGATCCGTACCCCTGTGGAAAATATTAAGGTGACCAGCAACCGCGCCACCCAGGGCATTATCGTCATGCGCTTCAAGGAGGAGGGTGACAAGGTCATCTCTCTGGCGCTGACCGAGCATGAGGCGCAGGAGGAGAATGCCGAACCGACAGAAACCCCGGCGGAAGTGCAGGAATAACCTGTAAGGAGGGGCACAGATGGATATCAACAACCGAAAACGAAACGAGATTTCGCCTGCGGTAATGGTTCTGATCCTGCTGTTCTTCCTGTTTCCCCCGCTGGCCATCATAGGCGCGATCTTTTACGCGGCTTATAAGCAGGGAAAGAAAAATCCCTCTCCTGAAAAAAGGTCGGTCCGGACAGAGATCGAAAGCCTCAAGCGATCCGGGAAAACGGCAAAGGAGCAGTTCCTGCGCCGGATGAAGGAGGAGGACGCTGCGGAGCGGCCCTACAAGAGCCACTCCCACACCCCTGTTTCCTACTCCTATGACTCCTGTGCCAGAGAAAAGCGGCTGGAGCAGCTGAAAGTGCTCAAGGACGCCGGCCTGCTGGATGAGTGGGAATATCAGCAGCGGCGGCAGGAGATTTTGAAGTAACTGCAAAAGGACGCGGTCACGAGTTCGTGACCGCGTCCTTTCCTTTTTGTTATTCTTTAAACTCAAACAGCTTATAAAGGGGGATGTCCAGAGCCTTGGCGATATTGATAAGGGTATCAACACTGCAGCCAGCCGCACCGGTTTCGATTCTTTGAATATGATTGCGGCTCATGCCAACTTCGCCGCAAAGGTTTGCCAGTTGCTCTTGTGTCAGTCGCTGCTCCTTGCGGTAGTGTAAAATATTAAGACCGATTTTGACCCAAGTATCATAATGCTGAATATTCATTGGTGCTCACCTCATGAATATTGTAGCCAAAGATTATAAAATAGTTAGCACCGCCAAAAAGTGGATATACACATCATCAAGGTGCAATAGCAAATAAATTATGTTATAATACCACTTGTGAGGTGGTATTGTGGCGCTGATAAAGTGGATTTTGATTCGAATCGGTGGGGCGATTTTGCTCTACCTGTCTATTCCGTGGATCTTCTTTTCTCTGGCAGGCTGTTTTTCGCGGTTTCACGACCAAAGATCCATGTTTCAGGTGTTTGACTTTTTCGCCGATATCCTGTACCCTTGGAGGTGGAATTGGAAGCCGCGCAAGCGCAGGAAGAGGGGAAGCATGAAAACTGTTACCATCTATACCGACGGAGCCTGCTCCGGCAATCCCGGCCCCGGGGGTTGGGGCGCCATCCTCATGTACGGACCTCACAAAAAGGAACTGTCCGGGGGGGAGGAGCACACCACCAACAACCGCATGGAGCTTACCGGGGTTATTACAGCTTTGGAAGCTTTAAAAGAGCCATGTGTAGTGGAACTGTACTCGGACAGCAAATATGTCATAGACGCGCTGGAAAAGGGCTGGGCCAGGGGCTGGCAGGCCAAGGGCTGGGTCAAGGCGGACAAAAAGCCTGCCCTGAACCCCGACCTGTGGCAGCGGCTTTTGGAGCTGTGTGACTATCACACGGTGAATCTGCACTGGGTGAAAGGGCATGCCAGCAACGAATACAACAACCGTTGTGATGAGCTGGCAGTAGCAGAGAGCCAGAAATACAAGTAAGGGGCGACACAACAAATCGTGTTGCGGGAAAATCCTGCCCAAGATGTAGTGTGGAGGATAAAAACACAGAAAATTTCCTGAAAAACGGCATTTTTTCCTTTACAGCGGGGAAAAACTGTGGTATAGTGACCAAGCATGAGTTCTCATGCGCATCTGCCCGTCTGCCTCGTTTCGGGAGAACGGCTCGCTCAACAGAGCGAGGTTTCACCCGCCCGTTACGCAGCTGACCGGGAAATATTTTTGAAAGGTGGAAACCAACCATGATCCGTAAGGACGAAAAGACGGCCGTTATCGAGGCCAACCGCACCCATGCTACCGACACCGGTTCTCCCGAGGTCCAGGTGGCCATCCTGACCGCTCGCATCAACGAGCTGACCGAGCACCTGCGCGTGCACAAGCAGGACAACCACAGCCGCCGCGGCCTGTACAAGATGATCGGTAAGCGCCGCAAGCTGCTGGACTACCTGATGAGCAAGGACATCGAGCGTTACCGCGCCCTGATCGCTAAGCTCGGCATTCGTAAGTAAGACGAAGTGCGGAGGATAGACACGCAGGGGAGTTTAAGCAGTCGAGCGAAGGCCGGCAAACCAAGAAGGGCCGGAGGCCCGGATGTTTGGCGGCGTAGTCGAGCGGCTTAGCGACCCGGCCGCGTGTCCAATCCGCAGCATGACAACATTGAGAATAGAGGGTGGCGTGGGCAAACCCATGCCACCCTTTCTTCCCATCTTGCGAACAATTCAAACCAACCGAAATTGCCGGAGAAAACCGCTTTTTTAGCAGTTGAATAAGCGTCCGAACCGTCGCGAACAGCGAGGATGGACCGAAGCGAGGACGGGAAACCGAAGTTGCCAGCGGCAACTGTTTCAAGTCCGAGTCGGAGGGAAGCCGCGCGTTGTGAGCAGGTGAGGCGTGAGAACAATAAGCGTCCGAACCGTCGCGAACAGGGCGGGTGTTTATTCAAGTGCTAAAAGGTGGAAAAAGCTCCGGAACACACAAAAGAAAAGGAGTGTACAAAATGTCTACTATCATCAAGCACAAGCAGTTCCCCAAGAACAAGAAGTGGACCATGGACCTGTGCGGCCGTCCCCTGACCGTGGAGATGGGCAAGATGGCTGAGCTGGCCTCCTGCGCTGCCATGATCACCTACGGCGAGACCTCCGTTATGGTGGCCGTCACCGTGGCTCCCCGTCCCCGTGACGGCATCGACTTCTTCCCCCTGTCCGTGGACTTTGAGGAGAAGCTGTACGCCGTGGGCCGTATCCCCGGCTCCTTCATGCGCCGTGAGGGCCGTCCCTCCCTGCCTGCCGTTCTGGCCAGCCGCCTGATCGACCGCCCCATGCGCCCCCTGTTCCCCAGCGACTTCCGCAATGACGTGTGCATCCAGTGCACCGTGATGAGCGTGGATTACGATTGCTCCCCCGAGGTTGCCGCCATGATCGGCGCCTCCGTGTGCGTCAGCTGTTCCGAGGCTCCCTTCGCCGGCCCCATCGGTGCTCTGGAAGTGGGCTATGTGGACGGCCAG
>JAZSJB010000097.1:0-3290 GCA_045534105.1 Lawsonibacter sp.
AGGCAATGCGGCAGCCTAATCGGCGCAGAACCAGTCAGATAGCTCCGCCGGCCGACAGGTAGGATAACCACGGATATTGCCAAAAGGAAGTTCTAAGAAACCATGGGTTTCTTAGCGCCTTTTTCGTGTCTTTTGTGGCGAGACAAAAGACACCCGCCCGAGGGCGGAATATCCCCTCCTCGCCCCACAAGACGAAATCCTCTACAACGCAAAAGCAGAGGGCGCAACTTGCGCCCTCCGCTTACATTATATAAGGTTGTCCCGACAGCTTAGAACGCCATCTTCTCCTCCAGCCAAGCCTTCAGCTCGCTGATGGGCATACGGACCTGCTCCATGGTATCACGGTCACGGACGGTGACGCAGTTGTCGGCCTCCTCGGTCTCCCTGCCCACGGTCTGGAAGTCCACGGTAACGCAGTAGGGAGTGCCGATCTCGTCCTGACGGCGGTAACGCTTGCCGATGGAGCCGGCATCGTCGTAGTCCACCATGAAGTATTTGCTAAGCTCGGTCTGGATCTCGCGCCCCTTGTCAGCCAGCTTCTTGGACAGGGGCAGCACGGCCACCTTGAAGGGAGCCAGAGCGGGGTGCAGACGCAGAACGGTACGCACATCGTTCTTCTCAGCATCCACCACTTCCTCGTCATAGGCATCGCACAGGAAGGCCAGGGTCACGCGGTCAGCACCCAGAGAGGGCTCAACAACGTAGGGGATATAGTGCTCGTTGGTCTCCTGATCAAAGTAGGTCTGATCCTTGCCGGAGGTGGTCTGGTGGGCGTTCAGGTCAAAGTTGGTGCGGGAAGCAACGCCCCACAGCTCGCCCCAGCCGAAGGGGAAGACGAACTCGAAGTCGGTGGTGGCGTTGGAGTAGTGGGACAGCTCCTCGGGATCGTGGTCACGCAAGCGCAGGTTCTCGTCCTTCATACCCAGATCCAGCAGCCACTGGTGGCAGAACTGCTTCCAGTAAGCGAACCACTCCAGCTCCGTGCCGGGCTTGCAGAAGAACTCCAGCTCCATCTGCTCGAACTCGCGGGTACGGAAGGTAAAATTGCCGGGGGTGATCTCGTTGCGGAAGGACTTGCCCACCTGGCACACGCCGAAAGGCAGCTTGCGGCGGGTGGTGCGCTGGACGTTCTGGAAGTTGACAAAAATACCCTGAGCGGTTTCGGGACGCAGGTACACGGTGTTCTTGGCGTCCTCAGTCACACCCTGGAAGGTCTTGAACATCAGGTTGAACTGACGGATGTCGGTCCAGTTGTGCTTGCCGCAGGTGGGGCAGGCGATGTTGTGCTCCTCCACGAACTCCTTCATCTCGGCCTGGCTCATGGCGTCCACGCTCTTACCCAGATCGAAGCTGTTCTCCTTGCACCAGTCCTCGATGACCTTATCGGCGCGGAAGCGCTCCTTGCACTCCTTGCAGTCCATCAGAGGATCGGAGAAGCCACCCACGTGGCCGGAAGCGACCCACACCTGAGGATTCATCAGGATGGCGGCGTCCAGACCCACGTTGTAGGGGTTCTCCTGAACGAACTTCTTCCACCAGGCCTTCTTCACGTTGTTCTTCAGCTCCACACCCAGAGGGCCGTAGTCCCAGGTGTTGGCCAGGCCGCCGTAAATTTCGGAGCCGGAGAAGACGAAGCCGCGGCCCTTACACAGGGCAACAATTTTTTCCATGGTCTTTTCGGTGTTTTTCATGATACATACTCCTTTTCTGTGTGGCCCGGAGCATAAAAAACGCCCTGGGCCGAGTTTAGTCGGCTCAGGGCGAATAAAATCTTATCCGCGGTTCCACCTGAATTCCCATCCGGTTGATGGGCACTTCGTTTCCCGTAACGGAGGAGTCCGGCGGGCCATTTCCTGCCCGCGGCATACAGGATGCCTTCTCCCTGCGGCTTCGGAGGACTTGCACCAACCGCCCTCTCTCTGTGCCCCGCCGCGGGGGTACTGTTTCCTGTTGAGCTTTGCAGACATTCTACTATACCTTTCCCACCACGTCAAGGGCAATTCCGGGGTATTTTCCCCCGTTTTACGACCCGTTTTCGTCCAAATGTTGAAAAATAGAAGAAATGTTCGAATTTTCTCTTGACAACCTCGAACATCTGTTGTATTTTTATATCGAACAAGGGTTCTATCTTTTGGTTTTAAAAGTCCGGTTTTTCGGACTTCTCGTCTCGTATAATCAAGACACAACGGAACAGGAGGTATCTCGGATGCAGACCTTATATTACACCACCAACAATTTTGTCAGACACACGGACAACATCGTGGACCTGTCCGAGTACCGCCGCAAGCTCAATGCGGTACAGCAGGCACGGGTGGCCTGGCTGGAGCAGGAAGAAGACGAGGACCCTGTGGACATTCACCCCCGCCCCCGCCGCTCTAGGCAGCGCCGTGAGCGCCGCGCCGCTCTGCTGGACCTGTGGGCCAGCATGGGTGTGCTGGTGATGACTGTTACCTTCACCCTGCACGTGCTTTGCCTGTGATCTTAAACAGGTTTATAACGAGATACGGGCCGGCAGCTTGTTGCTGCCGGCCCGTGCTTTTATGCTTCAATCACTGAATCTCGCTGATCTTCAGCGCCGCATCGTACAAGGCGCAGAAGCGACGGTATTTCTTCTCGGTCTCCGGGGTGGGGGCGGGGGTGAATCGCTTAACGAAGGATACCTTCTCCTGGGCCGCCTCCTCAAAACTGGCGTAGCGCCCGTCACTGACGGCAGCCACCATGGCCGCACCCAGACAGGCTGCCTCCTTTTCCCGGGGAATAAGCACTTCCAGACCGGTGATATCCGCCTGAAGCTGACACCAGATGGGGCTCTTTGCGCCGCCGCCGGTGGCGATGATAGCCTTCAGGTCGGTGCCCTTGGCCCGGATATTCTCGGTGTTCTTGCGCAGGACGAAGGCCACGCCCTCCATGACCGCGTGGGCCATGTCGATGGCGTCGTGCTCCTGGCGCAGGCCCCAGAACACACCGTTGGCCTGTGCGTCAAATTCGGGCGCGTTGGTACCCACCAGATAGGGCAGGAACAGCAAATCGTTGCCCCCCCGCTCGGCCAGCACCTGATTCATGGTGTCGTAGCCGGTATCTCCCATGCAGGTACGGCGGAACCACTCCAGGCTCACACCGCCGCTTTCGGCCACGGGGAGCATAACGTGGGTGTCGGGCAGGAAGCCGTAGTGCATGGCAATGCCGCTGTCCCGGGGAGCCGGCTCGGCGGACATAGCAGCCAGAGCCATCACCGTACCGGTGGACAGGGTGATTCCGCCCACGGTGGTGTTGCCGGTTCCGATCATGCC
>JAZSJB010000054.1:0-6517 GCA_045534105.1 Lawsonibacter sp.
ACCAGATTGGTCCCGCGGTCCTGTTCCATGCCGCACACGCGGTATAACAGTACGATGGCAACTCCTGCCGCAGGCAGCAGCAACAGCAGATGGGGATGGACCAGACGCAGCTGTGTGGCAATATGAATGCCATAGTGGAAGCCCACGGCCACAAGGCCGATGAGAACGCCTGCACCGCAGGACAGGGCCAACCAGCGGACAAAGCCACCCAATTGACCCGCACCGGTGCGCAGACGGGATGTAAGTTCAGACATAGAAACATCTCCTAAACGCGGCTCAATGGCCGCAGAAAGCCGCAGAAATTTTAAGAACAGCGGTCATTATAACACACACAGAAAAAATGTCCATATTTAATTTTGCTGTTTTTCGTGCTATAATGATCAAACGATTCACGCAGCAATGGGTTTGTAGCCGCGAAAAGGAGCAGATACCGTGATCAAAGCAATTTTTTTTGATGTGGATGGTACCTTGGTGGATCCGGTCACCCACACCATACCCCAAAGTACCGTGGACAGCCTGTGTGCCTTGCGCGGCAGGGGCATCAAACTGTTCGTAGCCACCGGACGGCATATGTCCATGATGGATGATGTGCATGGGCAATTCGAGTTTGATGGGTATGTCAGCGTTAGCGGCCAGTTCTGTCTGTGTGGCGATACGGTGGTCTACAGCAACCCCATTCCCCGTTCCGGAATGGAAGAAATGGTGGCGGCCATGGAGGACTTTGGATTTTCCGGGATCTTTCTGGAAGGCGAGGAGTGCTGGCTCAATATGCATGATGAGGCGGCGCAGCGGTTTCTTGAGGAGTTTCAGGTAAAAACGCCCCCTGTATGCCCCCTGAGTCGGGCGCTGGAGAACGAGGTTTATCAGGTCATCACCCTGCTTACCCGGGAGCAGGAGCATGTACTGTTGGACCGGGCAAAGCATCTCAGGGCCACCCGTTGGCATCCCGGGTTTCTGGACGCGCTGCCCCCGAATGGGGGGAAGGATGTGGGCATCCGTGCCGTGCTGGACTGGGCCGGAATCGCGACCGAGGAGACCATGGCCTTTGGAGACGGGGAAAATGACCTGACCATGTTTTCCTGCGTGGGAACAAGCGTGGCCATGGGCAACGCCAACGACACGGTGAAAGGGCAGGCGGACTATGTGACGGCTCGCGTGGATGCGGACGGAGTGTCCGTGGCTTTGGCGCATTTTAAACTTTTGTGAAAGAGGCAGTCTGAGACTGCCTTTTTTCTTTGTTTACAAAATAGTATGGATTTTCCGCTCCTGGGTGTGTACAATAAAGATGGAAGAATTAGGTCAACGAACGGAAGGAGGAGTACGGATGAAACTGACCTTTTTTGGCGCGGCTCACGCGGTTACCGGCAGTTGTCACTGTCTGGAGGTAAACGGCAGAAAAATTCTCATTGACTGTGGTCTGCAGCAGGGCAGAGATGAGCACGACGATAATGCGCTGGACTTTGCCCCAAACTATATTGACCATGTGATCGTTACCCACGCCCACATCGATCACTCCGGCCGTATTCCCCTGCTGGTAAAACAGGGTTTTCAGGGCAGCATCTGTACCACCCGGCTTACCGCCCGGCTGATGAATATCATGCTGCGGGACTCCGCCCACATTCAGGAGAGCGATGCCGAATGGCAAAGCCGCAAAAACCAGCGTGCGGGCAAGGGAATGGTGGAACCGCTGTATACCCTTGCCGACGCGGAGCAGGCCCTGCAGCAGCTGACAGTATTTGAGTACGGTCAGACCTTTGACCTGTGTGATGGGGTAAAGGTACGCTTTACCGATGCAGGACATTTGCTTGGCTCGGCCTGTGTGGAGATTTGGGCCACCGAGGGTAATGTGACCAAAAAGATCGTTTTTTCTGGGGATATCGGTAATGTGGACCAGCCTGTCATCCGGGACCCGCAGAGTGTGGAGCAGGCGGACTATGTGGTCATGGAGTCCACCTATGGGGACCGAAACCATGAGCCGCCGGAGAGCTATACCGAGGCATTGGCCCAGCTGATTGACGAGACCTTTGCCCGGGGCGGCAATGTGATCATCCCCTCCTTTGCCGTGGGTCGCACGCAGGAGCTTTTGTACTTTATCCGCGAGATCAAGGCCAAGGGTATGGTGAAAAGCGCGCCGGACTTTACCGTTTGTGTGGACAGCCCCCTTGCCGCGGAGGCAACAAAAATCTATGCCGGGGACCTGTACGGCTATCTGGACGAGGAGGCCATCGCGCTGGTGCAGGGCGGGGAGGACCTGTTTACCTTTCCGGGGCTGAAACTGGTGCAAACCAGTGAGGAATCCAAGCTGCTGAACATGGACAAGACCTCCAAGGTCATTATCTCCGCCTCAGGCATGTGTGACGCCGGCCGAATCCGCCACCATCTGAAGCATAATCTGTGGCGGCCGGAAAGCGCCGTGGTCTTTGTAGGCTATCAGGCGGAGGGGACCATGGGCCGCCGCCTGCTGGAGGGAGCCAAGAGCGTGAAGCTCTTTGGGGAAGAAATTTCCATCAATGCCCGCATTGTCAATTTCAAGGGCCTTTCCTCCCACGCTGACCGGGAGCATCTGATCGCCTGGGCGCAGCAGTTTGAACCGAAACCGGAACACTTCTTCGTGGTCCACGGGGACAGCGAAGTGACGGAGATATTTGCCCAGACTCTGCGTGATCTGGGTTTGCCCGCCCACGCGCCCCTGTATGAAGAGGTCTATGACCTTGCAGCCAATACCATGGTGGCACCGGGTATTGTGCTGGAGCGTAAGAAGACTTCCGGTGGAGCATCCGCACCCTCCCCGGCCTACCGCCGGCTGGAACAGATGGGCAAGCTGCTGGTGGAGGTCATCAGCCGCAGCCGGGGACGGAGCAACAAGGATTTGGCAAAATTGGCCGATCAGCTTAAGACTCTGCTGGAGAAGTGGGACAGCTGAACGAAACCTGTCTTAGAGAGAAACGAGGAGATACCCATGAGAATTGACCGCCGCGATCTGAAGTGGCGCGCCCGGGATGCCATGCGCGCCGCCTGGCCCAACGCACTGTTTATGACGTTTATATATCTGTTGCTTACCACCGGATTGAGCAGTGTGGTGAGTTGGTTTGCGGCCAACCCTGTGGGTGATGTGCTGCATCTGTACCAGCAGGGGGTGTCCCTGGACCGGGCGCTTCCTCTGGCGTTGATCGCAGTGGGGCGGATGGGCCTGTTTTTGAACATACTCATGGCTATTTGCGGTGTTGTGATTGATTTTGGTTACAAAATCTGGTGTCTGAGCACCGCGCGGGGAGAGCGGGGAGAGTTGAGCGACCTGTTCGGCGGCTTTTCTATGGCGGGCCGTATTCTGTGGCTGCGGGTGCTGATTTTGATGTACGGCTTTCTCTGGTATCTGGTCATCTTTATGCCTGCGGCGCTGGGCGTTCTGATCGGATGGTTTGTTCCCTTGGTTGAGCCGTGGGTGGTGTCTATGGTGGTGTTCGTGGTCGCCCTTGTGGCCTGGCTTTTCCGCGTTCTGCGCTATGCCATGGCGGTCTACTGTCTGTCAGATGAGCCAGAGATGGGAGCCTCCTGGGCTCTGCGCCGCAGCCGGCAGATGATGCAGGGCAGAGTAAAGGACTATGTACTGTTGATGCTGTCCTTTATCGGCTGGTTTTTCCTGGGTGCGCTCATTGTCACGGCAGTGGAAAGGGTGTTGGCCATGACCGTGGGCGGGGTGCAGATGCTGGTGGATCCGCAGGCAGCCCAAGCCGCCGGAATCAGCGTGTTGATAAGTGTTCTTCCGGCATTGGCCAGCTGGCCTCTGGACCTGTGGCTGAAGCCCTATGTGACCATGACCGAATGCAACTTCTACGAGAAGATCAAGGGCGGCGCGGGAAGCACGTCCATCTAAAGAACGAAAAATCCCGCTGCGATGCAGCGGGATTTTTTTGTGCATTTATAGACAATTACTCCAGGATAGCGCCCTTATCGGCGGAGGAGACCAGCTTGGCATAGCGGGCCAGATAGCCGGTTTTGATCTTAGGCTCGGGGCACACCCACTTGGCGCGGCGCTGGGAGAGCACCTCGTCAGAAACCTTCAGTTCGATGGTGTGGGCGGGGATGTTGATGGCGATGATGTCGCCCTCCTCCACCAGACCGATGGTGCCGCCGGAGGCGGCCTCGGGGGAGACATGACCAATGGAGGCTCCGCGGGTAGCACCGGAGAAGCGGCCGTCGGTGATGAGGGCCACGTCCTTGTCCAGACCCATGCCCGCGATGGCGGAGGTGGGGTTGAGCATCTCGCGCATGCCGGGGCCGCCCTTGGGTCCCTCGTAGCGGATGACAACCACGTCACCGGCCACGATCTTGCCGGCGTAGATGGCCTCGATGGCCTCCTCCTCGCTGTTGAACACACGGGCGGGGCCTTCGTGCTCCATCATTTCGGGGGCAACGGCGGACTGCTTGACCACGCAGCCGTCGGGGGCCAGATTGCCCTTCAGAACGGCGATGCCGCCGGTTTTGGAGTAGGGGTTCTCGATGGGGCGGATGATCTCCGGATCCCGGTTGACCACACTCTCCAGATTTTCGGCAATGGTCTTGCCGGTGCAGGTGATCAAGCTGGTGTCAATCAGATTCTTCTTGGCCAGTTCTGCCATCACGGCGTACACACCGCCCGCCCGGTCCAGATCCTCCATGTACGTCTCGCCCGCGGGGGCCAGATGGCACAGGTTGGGGGTGTTGTCGGAAATCTCGTTTGCCATGTCAAAGGACAGCTGGATGCCGCACTCATGGGCGATGGCGGGCAGGTGGAGCATGGTGTTGGTGGAGCAGCCCAGAGCCATGTCGATGGTCTCGGCGTTGTGGAAGGCGGCCTCGGTCATGATGTCCCGGGGACGGATGTCCTTTTCCACCAGCTCCATGATCTTCATGCCCGCGTGCTTGGCCAGACGGATGCGGGCGGAGTGGACGGCGGGGATGGTGCCGTTGCCGCCCAGACCCATGCCAATGGCCTCGGTCAGGCAGTTCATGGAGTTGGCGGTGTACATACCGGAGCAGGAGCCGCAGGTGGGGCAGGCGTTGTTTTCGTAGTCTGTCAGGGTCTGCTCGTCCATCTTGTCGGCGTAGTAGGCGCCCACTGCCTCAAACATGTGGCTCAGGCAGGTGCGCTTGCCGGTGGACAGGGTGCCTGCCAGCATGGGGCCGCCGGAGACGAAGATGGTGGGGATATTCACACGGGCGGCGGCCATCAGCAGGCCGGGCACGTTCTTGTCGCAGTTGGGGATCATCACCAGACCGTCGAACTGGTGGGCCATGGCCATAGCTTCGGTGGAGTCGGCGATCAGGTCACGGGTGACCAGAGAATACTTCATACCCACGTGGCCCATGGCAATGCCGTCGCACACAGCGATGGCGGGGAACTCCACAGGGGTGCCGCCGGCGGCGCGGATGCCGGCCTTGACGGCCTCGGCGATCTTATCCAGATTCATGTGGCCGGGCACGATCTCGTTATAGGAGCATACCACGCCGATGAGGGGGCGCTCCAGTTCCTCTCTGGTGTAACCCAGAGCATAGAGCAAAGAGCGGTTGGGGGCGGCGGGGATGCCTTTTTTAATGACGTCGGAACGCATGGGAAACACTCCTTATGCAACACAGTTTTATGGGGTAAAGTATAGCACATCAACGGCGGCGGTACAACAAAAAGTTGCGTGAAGTAAAGGAAAACAGAATAAAAAACTGCCTGTCCGCTGGACAGGCAGTTTTTGTTTGATTTAGTTGGACGCGGTATCGGGGTCGGCATCGTCGCCCCAAGGCATGTTCTTGCGCAGCTCGGCGCCCACCTGCTCCTTCTGGTGCTTGGCCAGCTGCATACGCTTGGAATTGAAGAAGGTGCGGCCGTTCTTGTTCTCGGCGATCCACTTGCCGGCGAAGGTGCCGTCCTGGATGTCGGACAGGACCGCGCGCATGCGGGCCTTGGTCTCCTCATGGGGGATGACACGGGGGCCGGAGACATACTCGCCGTACTCGGCGGTATCGGAGACGGAGTAGTTCATCATGGCCACGCCGCCCTTGTTCACCAGGTCGATGATCAGCTTCATCTCGTGGATGCACTCGAAGTAGGCGTTCTCGGGGGAGTAGCCGGCCTCCACCAGCACCTCGAAGCCGCAGCGCATCAGGTCCACAACGCCGCCGCACAGCACAGCCTGCTCGCCGAACAGGTCGGTCTCGGTCTCATCGTGGAAGGTGGTCTCCAGCACGCCGGCGCGGGCGCCGCCGATGCCGGCGATGTAGGCCAGAGCGGTCTTGTAGGCGTTACCAGTGGCGTTCTGCTCCACGGCCACCAGGCAGGGCACACCCTTGCCGGCCACGTACTGGGAGCGCACGGTATGGCCGGGACCCTTGGGTGCGGCCATGAACACGTCCACACCGGCGGGGGGGACGATCTGCTGATAGCGGATGTTGGAGCCGTGGGCGAAGGCCAGAGCGTTGCCCTCTTCCAGGTTGGGGGCGATGTCGCGGTTGTAGACCTCGGCCTGAACCTCGTCGTTGATCAGCA
>JAZSJB010000078.1:0-16402 GCA_045534105.1 Lawsonibacter sp.
TGCCGAAGTTGCCCTGCTGACGGCCCTTATTATTCCGGTTCTGGAACTTCTGCTTGCCGCCCCGGTCCTGCTGACGCTGGTCGGTAAAGGTCTCCAGACGCTCGTCATACTTATCCAGGTTGACATTGCCGCCCTTGCGGGTGTCCACCACCTTCTTTTCGGGGACACGAGTAGTGGGCTTGGGCTGGGCGGGTGCGGCGCTCTGGGCTTTGGGAGCCTCCTTGGCGGCGGGCTCTGCCTTGGGGGCGGCAGCCTGCTTGGGAGCGGACTCTGCCTTGGGGGCCTCCTGCATGGGGGCGGGCTCTGCAGCCTTGGGCTCGTGATAGACGTCGGCAAAGACAGACTCAATGGAGTCAATCTGGTTGTTCTGGGTCACGCTTTCGAAGATGATGGCCAGTTCCAGGTCGGTGAGCACCTGCATGTGGTTCTTGGGAGTGGTGCAGTATTTGGTCATGATCTCAGCGATGTCCTTGGAGTTCAGTTTGAAGTCCTTGGCTACTTCATGCACACGGTATTTGATCAAAAGAAGCCACCTCGATTCTTAGAATTTGCTCTTAGGCTTAAAGCTGCCGGTAAGCTTGCGGCCGGCAGGGCCACTCTTTTTGGCAGCAGGGGTCTTGGAAGGTGTGGGCGTTTCCTCCGCTTTTTTGGTGGGAGATGGTGCCCAGGGTTTGCGCTTGCCTTCGCGCAGGTTCTTTTCGTGCTGACGCTGTTCTTTCTGCCGCTGGAGGGCCTTGGCAGCCTTTGTGTCCAGAGCGGCGGCGGCAGCAGCATACTTTTCCGGGTCGGCGGCGGCCAGCTTCTTTACAAGGGAAGCGGCAAAGCCGATGTCGGTCAGGGCCAGCATGGCCACGCTGCCACGGCCCAGGGCGAAGCCCAACTCCTCCTTGGTCTGGGGGAGGGAGAGCCACAGCACGTTACCTGCCTCACCAAAGTGGGCGGCACGGCGGAAGGTGTTAGGGGCGGCGTTGCCGGCGATAAGCACCAGCTTAGCCTGTCTTGCCCGGCAGGCAGCGCCCACCGGCTCCTCGCCCAGCTCTAGCCGGGCGGCCTTGCGGGCCAGACCCAGAAGGTGCAGGATGGGATCATTGGCCATCTGTGCCCACCTCCTTCATCTGCTGCTCCAGAGCCTCGTAGACCTCCGGGGGCAGGGCGGTGTCAAAGGCTCGTTCCAGCGCCCGTGACTTGCGGGCCTTGGCAAGGCACGCGGCCTGGGGGCACACATAAGCACCCCGGCCGGGCAGTTTGCCCCTGAAGTCCAGAGAAACTTCGCCCTCGGGGGAGCGGACCACCCGGATCAGTTCTTTTTTTGGTTTATGCTCCCTGCAGCCAAGGCATTGGCGCATGGGGATCTTTTTGGGCACGTTCGTCACCCCTCAGACAAAAAAGATATAAGTTGCGGTAATTATTCTTCAACGGCGGCCTCGGGTTCCTCGTCGGGAGCGGAGGCGGGCTTGATATCGATCTTCCAACCGGTGAGTTTGGCGGCCAGACGGGCATTCTGGCCCTCCTTGCCGATGGCCAGAGAAAGCTGGTCGTCGGGGACGATGACCCGGCAGCTCTTGCCATCCTCCAGCACGGTGACGCTGACTACGTCGGCGGGAGACAGGGCGGCGGCGATATACTCGGCGGGATCGTCGGAGAACTTGATGATGTCCACCTTCTCGCCCTTGAGCTCTTCCACAATGTTGTTCACGCGAGCACCACGGGGACCCACGCAGGCGCCGATGGGATCCACGTTGGGGTCGGCGGACCAGACGGCCAGCTTGGTGCGGCTGCCCGCTTCACGGGCGATGGACTTGACCTCTACCGTGCCGTCATAGATTTCAGGCACTTCCAGCTCGAACAACCGCTTGACAAGGCCGGGGTGGGTGCGGGAGATGAGCACCTGGGGGCCCTTGGTGGCCTTGCGCACTTCCACAACGTAGACCTTCAGACGGGTGCCCTCGGTATAGTTTTCACCCTTGACCTGCTCATTGGCGGACAGGTAGGCATCGGTATACTCGCCACCACTGGTGATGCGCAGGGAGATGGCACCGGAGCGGGGGTCGATGCGGGTGATGATGCCGGTGAGGATCTCGTGCTCCTTGGAAGTGAACTCGTCATAGACCATGCCCTGCTCAGCCTCGCGGATGCCCTGAATGATGACCTGGCGGGCGGTCTGGGCGGCGATGCGGCCAAAGTTCTTGGGCTTGATCTCCATACGGATCACGTCGCCCAGCTCGGCCCGGGGCAGGGAGAGACGGGCCTCATCCAGGCTGATCTCGGTGCCGGGATTGTCCACAGTTTCCACTACGTCCTTTTTCAGGAACATGCGCACAGTGCCCTTTTCCTCGTCGGTCTCGATGGACAGATTGTCGCCCACACCCTCATGGTCGCGGCGATAGGCAGACAGCAGAGCCTGGGTGATCTTTTCCATCATGTAGCCGGACTTGATGCCCTTTTCCTTTTCAATTTGGGTGATAGCGGCAAAAAACTCCTTGCCGTCCATCTCGCTGCTGGCAGCTTTTTTTGTCGTTCTCTTAGCCACAGTCATTTCCTCCATTAAAAGCGTACGTACAGGCGGACCTGTGCAAGCTCTTTTTTCTCAAATGTGGTGGGTGTATCGGCCATGTCAATGGTGACGGTGCCGTTTTCATCGTATCCGGTCAGAAGGCCCACGTGCTCCTTACGGCCATCACGGGGACGGTAGAGCTTGACTTCTACCTCGGCACCCATGAACTGCCGGAAGTGTTCCGGCTTTTTCAACGCACGGTCAGCGCCGGCAGAGGACACCTCCAGAGTGTAGCTTCCCTCGATGGGGTCCGCTTCATCCAGTTTGTCGGACAGGGGACGGGAGACCGCCTCGCAGTCCTCGATAGAGATGCCGCCCGGCTTGTCGATATAGACCCGCAGAAACCAGGTGCCCGCCTCCTTGACGTATTCCACGTCCCAGAGGGAACAGCCCACGGCTGCGGCGATGGGCTGGGCCAGCTGAGCGGTCAGGTCGGTGACTTTTGCCATGGTAGACCTCCTGTCAGGCCGCAAAAGGGAGTGCGGCCGGATTTTCTCAATCAAAAAGAGCGGAGCCGAAACCCCACTCTGTCCAATACTACCTTGTTTACACAGGTACTATACCATATAAAAGAAAAAAACGCAAGGCATTTCAAAGAATTTATTGGAAAAATTCAGGTCGGAACCCTGCAGTGCGGGCAGTTTAAGCGAAAAAAGACACAAAAGCCGCCGAAACCGTACGGTTCGGCGGCTTTGATCTTTATTTGACTTTGGTCAGCGGCGGCCCGTCAAAAGAAATGACGTGGTCGGCCAGTTCCAGCACCTCCGGTTCGTGGCTGACCAGCACCACCGGTTTGTCCAACTGCTTTAATACAGCCATAAGCCGCCGACGGCGGGGCAGGTCGATGCCGGCAAACGGCTCGTCCAGCAGATACAGGTCGCCGCCCAGGGCAAGACACCGGGCCAGCGCCAGCCGCCGACCCATGCCGCCGGAGAGCTGATGGGGGAGGGCCTTTTCCTCGCCGGTCAACTCCACCAGATCCAGCCATTTGGCGGCTTCCGGGGGGCGGGATTTGTCCATTACGTCCGTCAGCTGCTGAAGTACAGTGCGTCCGGGAAGCAGACGGTCCTCCTGAAAGAGGACGGCGGTGCGGTGAGGGGAGATTCCCGCCACATGACCACTTTGAGGACGCTCCAACCCGGCAAGAACCCGCAACAGGGTTGTTTTGCCGCAGCCGGAGGGACCGGACAGGACGGTGACGCCGGCTTCCGGGAGGGTGAGAGAGAAGTCATCCAGCACCTGCTTATCGCCAAAGGAGAGTGATATGTGTTCCAGAGCGATCATGCCACAGACCTCCCCTCCAACCGCCGGATCAGGGCGGAAATCAACCTTTCCAGGGTCAGACTCAGTACAATGACCACCAGGGTCCAGGCGAATAGGTCAGCCGTTTCCAGGTAGAGCTTGGTGTTGTAGATCTGGGTGCCGATGGCCAGTCTGGGCCAGACCAGAGCCTCTGCCGCTACACCCGACTTCCACGCAAGGCCCATGGAGGTGGTCAGCGCACTGAGAAAGTAGGGGCGCACGGAAGGCAGCAGGACAAGCCGCGCGGTCTTAAAGCGCGAGAAGCGGTACGCCCGGGCAAGCTCCAGCAGCTTGGGATCACACTCCCGGATGCCACGGACCACGTTGCCCCACACCACCGGCAGCACCATCAGGGCAGCGATGATGACGGGAACCTGATCCCGGTCCGTCCACAGAAAGACAAGCAGGATAAAGGAGGCTACCGGGGTGGCACGGATGACGCGCACGGCAGGGGACAGCAGTGTGTCCAGCCAGCGGCTGATACAGGCCAGCACAGCCAGCAGCACACCCAGCACCGTGCCCCACAGCATGCCCAGCAACACCCGGCAGAGAGACAGCAGCGCAGTTTGCCAGAATGGGGCGGTCAGCGCCAGTTGGCCCAGCCGCCGGGCTACGGCCAGGGGGGCGGGGAGAAACAGGGGACTGTCAATCTGCCATGCGGCAAACTGCCAAACGGCGACCCAAAACAGGATGGCCGCGGCAGTACGCAGCTTAGGGGACATGGTAGAAATCATCGTCGGGGTTGCCGCCGCCGATAGAGGCGGGGTTGGCGGTAAAGAGGACTTCGTAATAGCTCTGGATAGCGCTGCGCATCTCGGCACCGTTCATAAAGACTAGGTTGCACTGGGGAATGGCCTTGGCGGCGATGGCGGCGTTGGCGGTGATGCCGTTGGCGGCCACCATCTCAGCAGCCTGAGACAGGTTGGCTTCGTCCTTTATGAAGTCGATGGACTTCTCATAATCGATCAGGAACTGCTCTACCAGCTCGGGATGCTCCTGCATGAAGGCGTTGCGCACCACCACGCAGCCCATGACCAGAGGGGATTCGGAAATTTTGTCCCACTCCGCGCTGACATTCAACGCTTCGCGCACGCCGGCATCCTTGATCTGGAGGGCGGTGGCGGCGGGAACGGGCAGCAGGCACACACCGTCGGTGGACTGGACCATCTTGGCGGTGACCTCCTGAGCAGTCATCCATTCAATGGTCACGTCCTTGTCCGGGTCGAGCCCGTTCTGGGTCAGCAGGTGATCAATGACAAACTCGGGGTTGGCACCCTGACCGGTGGCGTAGATGGTCTTGCCCTTCAGGGAAGCTACATCGGTGATGGTGTTGCCCTTTTCCAGAATGTAGAGAACGCCCAGAGTATTGACGGCCAGCACCGTGATGCCGCCGTTTTTGTTGTACAGGTTGGCGGCCACGGGGGTGGCGATGCAGGCGATGTCTACCTCGCCCTTGGCCAGGGCGGGGGCAACCTCGTCGTTGCCGGCCACTACGGTGAAGTTGTAGGAGACGGCATCACTGGACAAGGCATTGGCGGTCATCATCTGAGCCGCACCCACGCCGGTGGGGCCGGTCATGGCCATGATGTTGACCTGCTGACTCGGGGTGACCTGGGACTGGGACACGTCAGGGGCGGAGGAGGAAGCGCCGGAGCCGGATACATGGTCGGAGGGCTTTCGGCAGGCGGATATGCCAAGGATCATCACAAGGCACAGCAACAGGGAAATGGTATGTTTTTTCACAGGAAACATCCTTTCTGATTGAATATGGTGCAAATGGATCAAAATTCGGAACTTTCCAGAGCTTTTAGGTCCGGGACCAGAATTGCCCGCTTCTCCCGGCGGATGAGACCCTGCGTTTCCAGCGCATCAAAGGCGCGATACAGGGACGCGCGGCTGATGCCAAGTCTGCATGCCAGTTCTGTGGCCGGGCAGTTCAGTTGGGGATGATCGGGGGACAGAGAGGTCAGCAGATGCTGTTTCAGTCTGCCCTCCGCGCCGTCAGCGGCCAGTGACCGGATCTTACCGCTGAGGAAACGAATGCGGCCGGACAAGTAACGGATGTAGTTATCTCGGACCAGCGGGCTTTTGTCCATGAGCTGACTGATCAGGTCTTGGGTGAGCAGAACCACCCGACAGGGGGAAATGGCGGTGAGAGTGGTTGCGTAGTCGGGGCGGTCGTTGAACAGGGCAGCGGCCCCGAACAGATCCCCGGGAGCAAGAACACTGATGGCCAGAGTATCTCTGGTCACCCGCACACCGCCGGACAGCAATACGCCCAGACACCGGGAAAAACGGTCGGGACGGTAGAGGATCTGTCCGGGTTCGAAGCTGCGCAGGGTGCAGTCCGGGAGGGACAGTGCCTTTTGGACAAAACTCTGGGGGCAGCCCAGAAATATGGGGCAGTTCAACAGATGGCCCCATTCTTCCTCTGTGAGGATATGATCCATAGATTCACCTACTTTTGTCTCATTTGAGACATTTGTATTGTATATGTGAAAAAAGAAAAAGTCAATAGGTGGGCGGGAATATCACAAATATCGGGATGGGGCATAGAATAAAACGAAAAAGAAGCGAAAGGAGCAATAGCTATGGCGGGAAGACGAGGGTGCCGGGGGAACAGCAATGTGGCTGCGGGGTGTGCAGCGGAGGAAGTGAGGAGCACGTTACAGACGGCAGCGGAAGAAATGACCATGTGCCGCCATGTGAATCCAATCAGCACCGGAATTGGCTGCTGCAGCGTGGAAAAACAGCTGTGGGAGCTGAATCAGGTACTGGACTATCAAAACAAAATTCTTGTGGAGCTGCTGCAGGCGGTGCGGGAACAATAGTGAAAAAGAATGGGACCGCAGCTGCGGTCCCATTCTTTCTTGCTGTTAAAACACAGCGGTATAAATTCCGCCAATGAGCAGGGCGGGCAGCATATTGGCCACCCGGAACCGGGTGTCTAATACCAGATTGACCCCCACGCAGAAGATAAGGGTAGAGCCCATGTAGGACAGGTTTGCGATGATGGGCGGGGTAAACAGGGGAGCGACCAGACCGGCCAGCAGGGTCACACTGCCCTGAAGCACACCTACGGGCAGAGCAGAAAAAATGGCGCCCCGGCCGTAAGTGGAGGCAAAGACCATCACGATCATAAAGTCCAGAATGGACTTGGTATACAGGGTGGACGGATTGCCGGAAAGCCCGTCCTGAATGGAGCCGACAATAGCCATGGCACCGATGCACACCACCAGCGAGGCGGTGACAAAGCCCTCCACAAACTGGGCATCGTCCCGGCGGGCAGCGCGTTCTTTCAGCCAGCGGCCCAGCCGCTCCAACCAGCCGTCAAAGTCAAAAAACTCACCGATCAGTGTGCCAAAAGCCAGTGCCAGCACCATGCCCAAAGTGTCTTTACCAACCAGATGACCGTCCGCTACCTCCAGCATGCCCGGCAATGCCCCCGCGATGCCGATAAACATGGTGGCAAGACCCAGCGCCCGGGTGAGGGCGGTCTGATAGTGTTCCTTCAGGCCGCTGCGCAAACAGGTGCCCAGGCATCCGCCGACTATAATGGCAGTAACATTCACAATGGTTCCAAGTCCGATCATATGTATCACTCTCTTTCTCTGGCAGAGTATACCAGTATTTTTAAGAAAAGACAAGGGCCGTGTCCGGCGGACACGGCCCTTGCTTCACAACAGAAGAGGCTGCAACTGCCGCCCCTCAAAAGCGGCTGCGATGGTCTGAGGGATTTGAGCAAAATCGGCTACCAGAGAGGTGGGTTTAGTGAACGGGTCATCCTGCCCGAAGGGGACAAAGAACAGGTTTTTGCGCATAAGCAGTTGACCGATGGCAGGGGCAGAACCGGACAAGCCGTCATTGGAGGCCACGCAAACCACCACAGGGCGGCCGTTGCGCTGGTGGGCTTTGGCTGCCATGGTGACGCTGGAGTCGGTAATGCCCGCGGCCATTTTGCTCAATGTATTGCCTGTGCAGGGGGCGATGACCAATAAGTCCAGAAGGGTTTTCGGACCGATAGGCTCTGCCTCAAGGACGGAAGAGACGACCCGGTGGTCACAGATGCGCTCCATTTCCTGCATCAGGTCGTGGGCGGTGCCAAAGCGGGTGTCGGTGACGGATACGATCTCAGACACGATGGGGATCACATGTTCATATTGGGCGGCCACCTGCTCCAGAGCCGCCAGTGCGCGGCTGTGGGTGCAGAAGGAGCCGCAAACGGCAAAGCCGATGGTTTTTGGTTCCAAGCTGATCTTCCTTTCGGGGTTCAGTTTCCTGCCTGATGCAGGATATTATATATAGTGTCACGAATGCAGGCGCCGGCTGTGATGGGAGCGACCTTGCCCGGCAGGGACAATGCCCAGATCACCCGACGGCCCAGATGAGCGGCTGCATCCATGTCTACGCCGCCGGGTTTGGAGGCCAGATCAATGACCAGAGCGTCCGACCGCAGAGCAGTGAGTTCTTCCCGGCCCAGGACCCGGGCGGGGACGGTGTTGATCACCAGGTCGAGGCCGCACAAAAGGTCGGGCAGATGGGCGAGGAGCTCTGCGCCAAGATCGGAAGCCTGGGCCCATGCCAGCTGCTCGTAGGAGCGGGCAGCGACACTGACCTTTGCACCCAGGGCTGCGAAACGCTGGGCGGTCAGTTTGCCTACACGGCCATAACCGATGACCAGGACCCGGGCACCGTGGATGGTAATGGGCAGCTCTTCCATGGCCAGCTGGATCGCACCTTCAGCGGTGGGAACGGCGTTGGCAACAATCAGTTCTTCACGCTCAAAGTAATCGTGGGCAGACAGGCCGCGCTGGGCCAGGTCGGCAAGCGTATCATTATCAAAGCGGCCTCCGCAGATGAGCTGGTCGGGAGAAAGAAGATCCAGAATGGAGGCAATGGGACATTCATATGGGGACAGGGGTGCGCTGAGTATGCCGGGGGCGGAGCAAACAGGCAGGGGAAGAATGACGCAGTCGGCCCCGGAAATGCATTCACAACAGGGACGGGGGCGGGCATCGGGAGCGGCCTGAGCGCCCTGCTCCAAAGCATAAGTATGAACGGTGTGCCCGTCCTGAGCTAGCAACTGGGCCAGATGGGCCTGACGCATGTCGCCCCCTACCACCCAGAAGGTCAATTCGTGTTTCATGGCATAGGCCTCCAATCCGGTTTCTGGACTATCCTATGCGGCGGGAGAGGGGAGGGTGCGTGGAATAAAAAATTCCCGCCTCCGAAGAGACGGGAATTTTGAATGACAAGTAAAAGCGCTTTACTTGGCGGCCTTGGCAGCCTTGATGGCGTCGATGAGCATGGGGACAACCTTGAACAGGTCGCCCTCGATGCCGTAGTCGGCGGCCTCGAAGATGGGGGCGTTGCCGTTCTTGTTCACGGCGATGATGCACTCGGAGTCCTGCATGCCGGCCTTGTGCTGGATGGCACCGGAGATCCCCAGAGCAACATAGATGCGGGGATGGACGGTCTTGCCGGTCTGGCCAACCTGATGGCCGGCGGAGATCCAGCCGGAGTCAACAACGGCACGGGAAGCGCCCACGACGCCGCCCAGAACCTCAGCCAGCTCCTCGGCCAGCTTGATGCCGCCCTCAACGTCCTTGGAGATGCCACGGCCCACGGACACGACCACGTCGGCACCGATCAGGTCGACCAGCTTCTTGGCGGCCTTGACAACCTCAACAACCTCGGTCTGCATGTCGGCCTCGGTCAGGGAGAAGTTGGGCTTGATGATCTCGCAGGCATTGGCCTTGGCCTCGTCATAGGCGTTCTTCTTCATAACGCCGGGACGGACGGTGGCCATGGCGGGACGGAAGCGGGGGCAGATGATGGTAGCCATCAGGTGACCGCCGAAAGCGGGACGGGTCATCTTCAGGTTGCGGTCGTCCTCCTTGATGGAGTCGATCATGTTGGGGGCCAGGGTGGAGGCGGAGCGCAGGAAGTCCTTGTACTTGGGCACGTCGATGTCCAGGTGGGTGCAGTCAGCGCACAGACCGGTGTGCAGACGGGCAGCACAACGGGGGCCCAGATCACGGCCGATGTTGGTGGCGCCGATGAGCATGACCTCGGGCTTGTACTCCTCAATGACATCGCAGATGACCTTGGTGTAGCCGTCGGTGGTGTACTCCTTCAGCAGGGGGGACTCGCAGACGTACACGCCGTCCGCGCCGTAGCCGCCCAGCTCCTTGGCGATACCCTCGACCTTGTCGCCCAGCAGGATGCCGTACAGCTTGGAGCCCAGCTCGTCAGCCAGCTTGCGGCCCTCGGAGATCAGCTCGAAAGAGGTGGGCATCATCACGCCCTGACGCTGCTCACAGAATACCCAAACGCCGCCGTTGAACTCTTCAATAGCAGCACTGTTAAAAGTAGCCATATTATTCCATTCTCCCTTCTATCAGATCAGGTGCTTGGCGGCCAGAATGCCAGCCAGCTGGTCGCAGGTAGCCTTATCAGCGCCCTCCATCATCATGCCGGCACCCTTCTGGGGAGGAGTGAAGGACTTGAAGATGTTGGTGGGAGAGCCCTTCAGACCGATGGTGGTAGGATCGATCAGGGGATCGTCCTTCAGGGTCTCATAGTCATAGATCTCGTAGGGCTTGGAATAGCACTCGAACACGCCGCCCACGCTCATGTAACGGGGCTCGTTGAGTTCCTTGATGCAGGTGATCAGGCAGGGGGTCTGCACCTTGATGGTCATGTAGCCATCTTCCAGCATACGCTTGATGGTCAGAGTCTTGCCGTCCTTCTGGATGTCGGCGGCGTAGGACACCTGGGGCAGGTTCAACTTCTCGGCGATCTGGGGACCAACCTGAGCGGTATCGCCGTCGATGGCCTGACGGCCGCACATAACGATGTCTTCCTCGCCCACGCCGATCTTGTTGATGGCGGCGGCCAGGATCTGGGAGGTGGCGTAGGTATCGGAACCGCCGAACTCGCGGCCAGACACCAGAACGGCGCGGTCAGCGCCGCGGGCCATAACCTCACGCAGCATGCCTTCGGCAGGAGGGGGACCCATGGAGACGACAACCACCTCGGCGCCGGTCTGCTCCTTCAGAGCCAGAGCGGCCTCGACGGCGTTCAGGTCGTCGGGGTTGGTAATGGTGGCCATGGAGGCGCGGTTCAGAGTACCATCGGGATTGACGGCCACCTTACCGGAGGTATCGGGGACCTGCTTGACACAAACAATGATTTTCATTTTGATCTGCCTCCTATTCTTACTTCACGCCCAGGTGGCTGGAAATGACCATGCGCTGAACCTCGGAAGTGCCCTCGTAGATCTCGGTGATCTTGGCGTCGCGCATCATGCGCCCCACGGGGTACTCACGGGTGTAACCGTAGCCGCCGAACAGCTGCACGGCGCGGCGGGTCACATCGGAAGCGGCCTCGGCGGCGAACAGCTTGGCCATGGCAGCGTCCATGGAGTAGGGCTCGTGGTTCTGCTTCTTCATGGCAGCGGCGTACACCAGGTACTGAGCTGCCTGCATGCGGGTGTGCATGTCAGCGATCTGGAACTGGGTGTTCTGGAACTGGGACAGGCGCTTCTTGAACTGGACGCGCTCCTGAGTGTACTTGATGGCTTCCTCAACAGCGCCCTCGCCAATACCCAGAGCCTGAGCAGCGATGCCGATACGGCCGCCGTCCAGAGTCTTCATGGCGATCTTGAAGCCCTCGCCTTCCTTGCCCAGCAGGTTGGCCTTGGGAACGATGCAGTCCTCGAAGATCAGGTCGCAGGTGGAAGAACCACGGATGCCCATCTTCTTCTCGTGCTTACCGGTGGAGAAGCCAGGGAAGGCCTTTTCCACGATGAAAGCGGAGATGCCCTTGTTACCCAGCTTGGGATCGGTCATGGCGAAGACCACGAAGGTCTCGGCCACGGTGCCGTTGGTGATGAAGCACTTGGAGCCGTTGGGGGTGTAGTTCTCGCCGGACTCCTCCAGCACAGCGGTGGTCTGCTGGCCGGAGGCATCGGTACCGGCGTTGGGCTCGGTCAAGCCGAAAGCGCCGATCTTCTTGCCGGACAGCAGGTCGGGCAGATACTTCATCTTCTGCTCTTCGGTGCCGTTCTCATAGATGGGAGCGCAGCACAGGGAAGTGTGGGCGGACACGATAACACCGGTGGTGCCGCACACCTTGGACAGCTCTTCCACGGCCATGGCGTAGGTCAGCACATCACCGCCGGCGCCACCGTACTTCTTGTCGAAGTAGATGCCCATCATGCCAAGCTTGGCCATCTTCTCCACGGTCTCCATGGGGAAGCGCTCTTCCTCGTCGATCTCCTCAGCCAGAGGCTTAACCTCGGTTTCGGCGAACTCGCGGAACATTTTGCGGATCATCTCTTGCTCTTTGGTCAGATGAAAATCCATTCTTCTTTCCTCCTACTATAATTAATTACTTTAGGAAACAGGGTTACGGGGTTACTTTGTATAATCGTAAAAGCCCTTGCCGGTCTTACGGCCGAGCAGGCCGCCGCGCACCATTTTGCGCAGCAGCAGGGCAGCACGATACTTGGGGTCGCCGGTCTCGGCATACAGGGTGTCCATGATGGCCAGGCATACGTCCAGACCCACCAGATCGCCCAGAGCCAGGGGACCCATGGGGTGGTGGGCACCAAGGCGCATGGCGGTATCGATACCCTCGGGGGTGGCCACGCCGGTCTCCACCAGACCGATGGCCTCGTTGATCATGGGGATGAGGATCTTGTTGACCACGAAGCCGGGGGCTTCGGCGACCTCCACAGGCTCCTTCTCAATGTCCTTAGACAGCTGGAAGATGGCATCAAAGGTCTCCTGAGAGGTGTGCACACCCCGGATGACCTCAACAAGCTTCATCACCGTGGCGGGGTTGAAGAAGTGCATGCCGATGAACCTGTCCGGACGCTTGGTGGCCGAGGCGATGGCGGTGATGGAAATAGAAGAGGTGTTGGTGGCCAGAATGGTCTCCGGCTTGCACAACTGGTCCAGTTCCGCAAAGATGCTCTGCTTGATCTCCAACTTCTCCACTGCGGCCTCAATGACCAGGTCCGCATCGGCGGCCGCGGTCAAGTCGGTAGTGAAGGTCAGGTTGGCCAGAATGGAAGATTTTTTTGCCTCGTCCATCTTGCCTTTGGTGACCAGCTTGGTCAGGGAACCCTCCAGCCGGGCCTTGGCCTTGTCGGCCAGTTCCTGACTGATCTCACGCACGGTGACGGAGTGACCGGTGCGGGCGAAGACCGTGGCGATGTCCAGACCCATGGTACCTCCGCCAATGACAACGACATTTTTCATGACTGCTCTGATCCTTTCATAAAAAAATAGCAAAATGATTTTGTTATAAATTTAACGAAAGTTTGCCCGAAAAAGCGCAACCCCGAGGAAAATCCCCGTTGTTGCGAACAAAATCTGACATTTTAAACCAGTGTCGTCTTATAAATTATATCGGGTTTCTATCCAAGACGCAAGGTGAATAATACTGGCAAAATGCACAGTTTTTGCATAAATTATTTATTGAAAAGGCAGATAACTTTCTAAATGCGGGGAAATGGTTTCTCAGAGGGCGACTTCCGCCGGTGATACACACCGGCGGAAGGGATGGGATCAACGATTTTTATAAGAGGTCAACTTCTCTTTGTTGAGGAATGCCTGCATGGCATCCTTCTGATCTTCGGTGGAGAAGCACAGACCGAAGGCTTCCGATTCGAAGGCGATGGCGGAGCTCATGTCGATCTGAGTTCCGATGCGGATGGCTTGCTTGGCCTGACGCACTGCCACCTGGGCCTTGGAGGCAATAATAGTGGCCAGTTCCATAGCCTTGTCCAGCAGCTCCTCGGAGGGGTAGAGGTGGTTGATCAGGCCGATGTGCAGGGCCTCCTGAGCGTCAATGGTCCGGCTGGTAAGCACCAGTTCGGTGGCGGTGGACATGCCCACGATGCGGGCCAGACGCTGGGTGCCGCCGAAACCCGGGGTGATGCCCAGACCCACCTCGGGCATGCCAAACTTGGCTTTGTCGCTGCCAAGGCGGATGTCACAGCTCATGGCCAGTTCGCAACCGCCGCCCAGAGCGTATCCATTGACCGCGGCAATGATGGGGCGGGGGAAACGGGTCATGCGCAGCAGAACGCTGTTGCCGTGGCGGCTGAAGGTCTTGGCGTCAGAGGCGGAGAAGTGTGCCATCTCACCGATGTCGGCACCGGCCACGAAGGAGCGGCCTGCGCCGGTGATGATGAGCACGTAGATGTCCTCAGTGGCTTCCACTTGGTCCAGAACCTGGTCCAGGTCATGCAGGACCTGAAGGTTCAGGGCATTCAGCACTTCGGGGCGGTTGATAGTGATCAGGCCCACATGGCCTCTCTGTTCCAGTTCTACAAATGCCATATGTATTCCTCCAATCATGGATGATTCCGAATCTGTCCATAGGATACTATGTAGACAAAGTCAATTTGATAGTATGATTTTAAAAGATTTCCACCTGCCGGGCAAGCGAATCAAAACGGAAAGTTACGATAAGTCAGTTTTTTGTCAACAACGGCAAAATACAGCAGCACAAAAGGCATGCCCGGCGGTGTCCGGGAATAGAAGTGAAGGGAGAAGGCGGGAAGGGGGCGAGGAAACGTGGGCTTTGAGGACAAAACCCCGGGGGCCGGTGCGGTATTTCTCACCGTGTTCAGCGTGATGTCTCAGATGCTGGGATTTGCCTATCGGGTAAGTCTGTCCCGGATGGTGGGCGCAGAGGTGATGGGCCTTTATCAACTGGTGATGCCGGTGTATTCCGTTCTCATGTCCGTTACTGCTGTGGGGTTGACGGCGGCGGTGTCCAACCTGTCGTCCCGGTATTTGGCATTGGACAACAGTCGGGCGGTAGGACAAACCATGAAGGCCTGTGTCAGGCTGTTTGCCTGTGCGATACTCCTGGTGTCTGTGGTGACTGTGGCACTGTACGACCCCATTTCTGTTTATCTGCTGGGAGATGCGCGTACTCAGCTGGGGCTGGTGCTGTTGCTGCCCTGTGTGGCACTGACTGGGATCGAAAATTTTCACAAACACTTTTTTTACGGGACCGGGCAAGTACGGCCTCCTGCAGTGGTGGAACTGCTGGAACAGTTTATTCGGGCGGGGGCGGTACTGGGGCTTCTGATACTGTTTTTGCCACAGAACCCAGAGCGGACGGTGGGGCTGATCGTTGCGGGGATGATCATCTGCGAGATATTTTCCTCGGTGACTCTGGTGCTGCTTTACCGCAGACGGATGAAGCGGCTGGGGATGGCAGGTGCGGGAGAGCGCAGCGGACGTCTTTACCGGCGTGTGGCATCCATCGCTCTGCCGGTAGGAGCTACGGCGCTGCTTGGAAATCTGATGAGTGCCGTAAACGCTGCCCTGATCCCCCAGCGTCTGGTTGCCGGGGGCATGGAGCCGGGAGAGGCCATGTCTGCCTTCGGGATTCTTTGCGGCATGACTATGCCCATGCTGTCCCTGCCAACGGTGTTTCTGGGGGCGCTCACACTGGTCATGGTGCCCCGGATCGCCCGCAGCTGCGCTCTGGGGCGAATGGATCAGGTGCGTGGGGGTGTTCTGCGCTGCATGGAGGTGGTGGCGCTGCTCATTCTGCCGTGTATGGCACTGATCACCGTGGTGGGACCGGATCTGGGGCTTTTGTTGTTCAGGGAGAGGGAGGCGGGCGCATACATGGTACCACTGGCCTTTGCTACGGCCTGCGGTTGCTTTCAGTCGGTGCTCAGCGGGGCGCTGAATGCCACTGACCGGCAGGGGACGGCGGCCGCCATTGCGCTGCTGTGTGATGTGGTGCAGCTGGCGCTTACCATTTTGCTCATGGGGCGGCCCGGCGGGGGAATGGACGGATTTGTGGCCGGGGTGGTGGTGTCTTCCCTGCTGGGGCTTATCCTGTGCGGCAGGGCAGTGCGGCGTCACATAAAGCTGTCCCTTCCGGTGTGGCGGTTTGTGGGCGTTCCGGGCCTTGCTGCGCTGCTGAGCTGGCAGACCTCACTTTTGATGTTTCGCTGGCTGAACGGCATGAGGGCTTCAGAAGTGCTGCGGGCGGCGGTCGTGTTGATTTTCGGTGGACTGGTTTATGTATCCGCCCTGTGCGCTATGGGCGTTGGGGCGGGAAATTTTAGCCGTTCCGGGCAAAAATTGCGTTGACAAATCCAGGCAGTGCCGCTATAATAGCAAAGCAGTCTTTCTGAGACTGTGGTTTGCGGCTGTGCTGGAATTGGTAGACTGGCCAGCTTGAGGTGCTGGTGCCCCACGGGCGTACGGGTTCGACTCCCGTCAGCCGCACCAACGGAAAAATCCCGAAATCCCTTTATTTGCAAGGGGTCGGGATTTTTCTTTTTGCCCAAAACTGGTCGTTTGGTCGTTACTTGGTCGTTAGACCCTCAAAAACGGAATTTTTGGCCGTTGAAATCCGCAAGCGCCTGCGGATTTGACCGAAAACGAACGTGCGCGCGCCGCTGCCATAGCGGACGCCATGCGCATTGTGTGAGCATTGGAGGGGGATTGCCGGAGAGGCAGTCCCTTTTCTGATAGACAAAAAAGTGGAGGAATAAAA